>NZ_JBNNVU010000052.1:0-38587 GCF_050280705.1 Pseudomonas sp. NPDC089530
GCCGACTTCGCCCTGCTCAAGCTGTTCCTCGACCACCCCCAGGAAATCCTCGACCGCGACACCATCGGCAATGCCACCCCCAGGCGGATCTGCTTCAGGTAACGGGCGTAGGCACGCAGCAGCGCCACGTCGCGCCATGGCAGGCCGGCGGTCAGCACCAGGCGGTTGAAGGCGTCGTTCTCGGCATCGCCGCGCACGATGTGGACGAAAGCGTCCTGCAGGGTGTCGTTGAGCTGCTGGATGTCCAGGTTCAGGCCTTCGGCCGCGGTGAAGGCGAAGTCGTGGATCCAGAACTCACGGCCGCTGTTGTGGCGCAGGCGATACGGGAACTCACCGAGCACGCGCAGGCCGAGGTTTTCCAGGATCGGCAGCACGTCGGACAGCGCCAGCGGGGTGTCGGCGTGATACAGCTTGCAGTGCAGCAGCGGCTGGCTGGTGGACTGGGTCAGCGGCTGGTAGAAGCTCATCACCAGCGGGTTGGTGTCGGTCAGGCTCAGCAGATGCTGCATGTCGACCACCGCCGAATGCGCGGCGAAGCGCTCGCGGTAGCCGGCCGGGAAGCCTTTCGGGAAGTCGGCCAGAACGTTGGTGCCGTGGGCCTCGCCGAAGCTTTCCACCGTCAGGGCCGCGTAGTCGTCCTGCCAGCTGCGGCAGGCCTGGATCACTTCGTTTTCCAGCAGCAGCGGGTCGATGTCGATGCGGTTCTTCGGATCGACCCGCAGGATCAGTTGCACCCGCGCCAGCACGGACTCGGAGAAGAAGGTCCAGAACTCGCAGTCGCTGGCCTTCAGGCGATCCATCAGCACCTGCTGGATCTTCTGCCGCACTTCGGTGGAATAGATGTCGCGCGGCACATAGGCCAGGCAGTAGCAGAAACGGCCGTACGGGTCCTTGCGCAGGAACACGCGGATCTTGTTGCGTTCCTGGATCTGCACGATCGACATCACGGTGCTGAACAGCTCGTCGACCGGGGTCTGGAACAGGTCGTCGCGAGGCAACACTTCGAGGACCTGGGCCAGTTCCTTGCCCAGGTGCGCCTTGGCCTGGAAGCCGGAGCGCTGCTCGATGACTTCCACCTTGCGGCGGATATAAGGAATCACCCGCACGCTTTCGCCGTACACCGACGAGGTGTACAGGCCCATGAAGCGGCATTCCTTGATCACGTTGCCATCGGCGTCGATCTGGCGGATCGACACGTAGTCCGGGTAGGCCGGACGGTGCACGCGGCTCGGGTGGGCGGCCTTGGCGAACGACAGCGGCGTCGGTTCGCGCAGGTAGTTCACCGCGTAGTCTTCGATGCGCAGGTCGTCGACGGTGAGGCCGGCGCGCAGCAGCTTGGCCAGGCCGAGGAAGGAGCCCTGGTCGTATTCGATATGGCCGCCGTGGTGGTCTTCGCGCACCACGAACTCTTCATAGCCGAGGAAGGTGAAGTGGTTGCCCACCAGCCATTCCAGGAAGCTCTTGATCTCGCTCTTTTCGTCGGCGGCGATCTCGAACTGGCTGGCGTCGATGCCGGCGATCAGTTCCTGGACCTTGGCTTTCATCGGTTCGAAATCGGCGACCGCGACGCGGACTTCGCCCAGCACCTGCTCCAGTTCCTTGCCCAGCACATTGAGCTCGGCGGTGTTGGCGCAGCGGTCGATCTCCAGGTACATCAGCGATTCCTGGAGGATGCCTTCGCCCTGGGTGCCCTTGGGCAGGATTTCCAGCAGCTCGTTCTTGCTGCCGCGACGCACGCTCAGCACGGTGGTCTGCAGGGTGTGGATGCTGTAGCCGCGACGGTTCAGCTCGGTGCGGACCGAGTCCACCAGGAACGGCAGGTCATGGTGCAGGACTTCCACCGCGGTGTGGGTCGACTGCCAGCCATGACGTTCGTAATCGGGGTTGTAGACCCGCACTTGCGATTGCGCGTGGTCGAAGCGCTCAAGCAGGCGCCAGGCAGAAAGGGTGCAGCCCGCCAGGTCGGACAAGCGACGCTGGGTGAGTTCGTCCAGAGAAATGATGCCGAAGAATTGTTCAGCGAACAGCGCCACTTGTGGCAGTGCCTGTTCACTGATGTGCTGCGCCAGTGCCGCTTGCAGTTGATGCTGGAAGTCGGCCTTGCTGGCTGCGGTGAAGAACGCCATCTGTGGTACTCCGCTTGGGCTTGTTATTGAGTAAAGCGTCGCATGCAAATCCCCTTGCGGGGTTGTCGGTCATCCTGCTCCTGGATCTCGGGCAGAGGTCGCAGGACGACAGGGTGGTGAAGCTGTACGAGACGCTCAGGTCACATTCACCGATCCCGGATGGGCATCTGCAAAAGCGACTGCCCGGGTTCCCCCGGCAATGCCTTTACAGGTGCACATCCGTTGCGCAGCTTAACGAGAGCGGCAAGAGCGCTGCTTGCGGTGCTGCGACATATTCGGTCATTGGCAGGCAAAGCCTTGGACAACACTAGCAGCCGCTGGGCAAAACGGCGGCTGTCACGGGGCTTTGCGGCACTGGCGTACCAGAAACGAACCCGTACAACGACGCCGTAGCGACCTGTTCTCTGACACACAAGGCAGCAGAAATTTCCCCGGGCTGGCAGAATTGCGCTTTGTTCGCCCCGCTCCCCCACCGGAGCCAGACCCAGGACCCGTCCCATGCAAATGACCACCGCCCATCTGATCGCCAATCCCTGCGACGACGAAGAAGACAACATGGCCATGCTCTGCTGCCACAGCAACCGCGGCGAGATGTTCCTGATGACCCGCTACCCGGACGAGGACGAACTGGAGATCACCCTGGACGGCGAACCCTCGACCCTGGACGGGGTGAAAGTCACCCTGAGCCCGACCCGCCTGCTGATCGAGATCGCCGCCAGCGACGCCGACGCCCTCAACGGCAGCGACCACCTGGAGATCCTCCACAGCACCGCGGCGGCGGACCTGGCGGAAGTCGAAGAAACCCTGCGGAACATCCTCGAGGGCACCGGCACCTATATCAGCGAGCTTTGATTTACGAGCTCTGATCTACGAGCTTTGATTTACGAGCGGTGAGCCACCGACTGATTTCTTGACAAGGAATCAGCGCCCCGGCATTGTCTGACAACCTGACTTACGAGCCCCCTCCATGCTTCAGCTCCAGCGCCCCGACACCCTGGTCGAACGAGTGGTCAACGCCATCCGCAAGGAAATCGACTCCGGCCGCCTGACCGCCGAATCGCGCTTGCCCACCGAACAGCAATTGACCGAGCAACTGAACGTCAGCCGCTCGGTGGTGCGCGAGGCCGTGGCGCAACTCAAGGCCGACGGCATTCTCATCAGCCGCCGGGGGCTGGGTTCGTTCATTTCGCAAAACCCCAATGGCAGCGTATTCCGCTTTCCCGGCAAGAAGGGGCGCAAGCCCGATCTGGCGCAGATGTTCGAGATGCGCCTGTGGATCGAAACCCAGGCGGCGTCCATCGCCGCCCGGCGCCGCGACGAGGCCGACCTCAAGCGCATGCGCACCGCCCTGCAGGAGATGCACGACCAGCGCAGCGACTTCGCCGCGGCCGCCTTGGCCGACGTGGAATTCCACCGGGCCATCGCCGACGCCAGCAAGAACCACTACTTCGTCGCCTTCCATGATTTTCTCCGCGGCCAGCTGGCCGAAGCGCGGCGCACCGCCTGGGAAAATTCGGCGACCCATTCGGTCGGCGGTTCCGCCGATGCCGGGCGCGAGCACCAGGCACTGTACGAAGCCATCGCCGCCGGTGACCGGCTGCAGGCCGCCGCCTGCGCCGAAGCGCACCTGCGGGCCGCTGCCAAACGCCTGGCAATCGACTTGCCCGACCTCGATTGAAACCCTGAAACCCGCTACCTGGCGGACGCTGCCCCGCGGCGTCTTTTGTTTGCCCGACTTTGTCTGACAACCTGATTATCAGACTCCAACAAGAACCACCAAGGTGACACCTGCATGATCTATGACTACTGCATCATCGGCGGCGGCATCGTCGGTCTCGCCACCGCCATGGCGCTGCTGGAACGCCAGCCTGGCGCCTCGTTGCTGATCCTGGAAAAGGAGAGCGTCCTGGCCCGGCACCAGACCGGCCACAACAGCGGGGTGATCCACGCTGGCATCTACTATGCCCCGGGCAGCCTCAAGGCCGACCTGTGCAAGCGCGGCGCCCAGGCGACCAAGGACTTCTGTACCCAGCACCGGATCAGGTTCGAGGTCTGCGGCAAGCTGCTGGTGGCCTCCACGCCCCTGGAAGTCGAGCGCATGCACGCCTTGTACGAGCGCTCGCAGCAGAACGGCCTGAAGGTCGAGCGCCTGGACGCGGCCGAACTGCGCCGCCGCGAACCGAATATCGTCGGCCTCGGCGGTCTGTTCCTCGATGCCACCGGAATCGTCGACTACAAGCAGGTATGCGAAGCCATGGCCCGGGTCATTCAGGAGGCCGGCGGCGAAGTGCACCTGCGGACCACCGTGCGCGCCATCGCCGAAACCGCCGACAAGGTCACCATCAGTAGCGACGACAAGGTCTGGAGCGCCCGCCAGCTGGTGGCCTGCGCCGGCCTGCAATCCGATCGCCTGGCGGCCCTGGCGGGGGTCAGGATCGACCACCAGATCATTCCGTTCCGCGGCGAGTACTTCCGCCTGCCACCCGCGAAGAACGCCATCGTCAACCACCTGATCTACCCGATCCCCGACCCCGAGCTGCCGTTCCTCGGCGTGCACCTGACCCGGATGATCGACGGCAGCGTCACGGTCGGGCCCAACGCGGTGCTCGGCCTGGGCCGGGAGAACTATCGCAAGTTCTCCATCAACTGGCGCGACGTGGCCGAGTACGCCCGCTTCCCCGGCTTCTGGAAAACCATCTGGAACAACCTGGGTTCCGGCACCACGGAAATGAAGAACTCGCTGTTCAAGCGCGGCTACCTGGAACAGTGCCGCAAATACTGCCCGTCCCTGGAAGTCGACGACCTGCTGCCTTACGAGGCCGGGATCCGCGCCCAGGCGGTGATGCGCGACGGCACCCTGGTGCACGACTTCCTGTTCGCCGAAACCCCGCGCATGGTCCACGTCTGCAATGCCCCCTCGCCGGCCGCGACCTCGGCCATCCCGATCGGCCAGATGATTGCCCAGAGGATTCTCAACGCCCGTTGACCGCCGCTGCACGGGTGCCTGGCACCCGCTTGAAAATAACTACAAACAACAAGGAAACCTCAGATGTCCGTACATGAGGCGGCCCCGGCCGCGAGCGAAACGCCGCAACAGAAGCACAAACGCCTGCGCAAGGTCGCGGCCGCAACCATCTTCGGTTCGATGCTGGAGTGGTACGACTTCTATCTGTACGCCACCATGGCCGCCATCGTCTTCTCGAAGATCTTCTTCGATCCCGGCAACCCCACAGTGGCCTCGCTGCTGGCCTTCTCCACCTTTGCCATCGGCTTTATCGCCCGCCCCTTCGGCGGCATCCTGTTCGGCTACCTGGGCGACAGGTTCGGACGCAAGCAGGTGCTGGTCATCACCTTCTGCATGATGGGGGTGTGCACCACCCTGATCGGCCTGATTCCCAGCTATGCCTCGATCGGCATCTGGGCGCCGATCATCCTGGTGCTGGTGCGGATCATCCAGGGCCTGGGCGCCGGCGCCGAACTGTCCGGGGCGGCGGTGACCTCCTATGAGCACGCCAGCGAAGGCAAGCGCGGCAGCCAGGGAGCCTGGCCGGCGCTGGGCCTGAACCTGGGCCTGCTGCTGTCGTCGTTGACCGTCTACCTGCTGACCATGAACGGCAACGACTTCCTGCTCTCCGGTGGCTGGCGCATTCCGTTCATCTGCAGCATCGCCCTGGTCGGCGTCGGCCTGTGGGTGCGTCGCAGCATTCCGGAAACCCCGCAGTTCGAGAAGCTGGATAAAGAGATCGACCCGCACAGCGCCAAGGTCCAGGCCTCGCCCCTCAAGCTGCTGTTCAAGAACGACCTCAAAGGCCTGGCCGTGGTGCTGTTCGTCGCCATCGGCTACAACGCCCTGAGCTATATCTTCAAGACATTTTCCCTGGCCTACCTGACCCAGTACAAAGGCATCGAGGCCCATGTCACCTCGCTGTCGGTGACCATTGCCAGCCTGGTGGCGATCGTCGCCGTGCCCTGCTTCGGCTGGCTCTGCGACAAGTGGAGCAGCAAGAAGGTGCTGATGCTCGGCGGCCTGTGCTCGGCGCTGTTCGCCTATCCCTTCCTGAGCCTGCTCAATACCGGCGAGCCGCTGATGATCTACCTGGCCATCGCCATCGGCACCGGGGTCCTGGCCCCGATGATGTTCGCCCCCCAGGGCTCGTTCCTCAGCCGCCAGTTCCCGACCCAGACCCGCTCCTCCGGCTTCGGTACCGGCCGCGAAATCGGCACCGCCATCGCCGGCGGCCTGGCGCCCCTGGGCGGGCTGGCCCTGGTGGCCAACTCGGCCACCCACTCGACCGATGGCGTGGCGCTGATCCTCGCGGTCTCGGGCGTCATGGTGGTGGTCTTCGCCCTGTGCGACCAGGGGCGCAAGCACTCCAGCTTCAAGAACTGAGCCGCGGCCACTGACGCGCCGTGAGGGTGGCGCGTCAGGCACCTCTGCTCCCGGCCCGGCATTACAGTTATTTGCAGAAATTTGCCTGGTGCCGTTAGTCGCCGAGGGCCCGGATAGATTAAAGTAACGCCCCCAGCCCTGGCGTTATTCGAACGCCTTCGGTCACCCTCTGCAGGAACAGTCATCGATGGAACATCGTGAAGCGCTACTGGCGCTGCGAACCTTTCTTTCAACGCAGATTCTCGGCCAGGAAAAGCTCATCGAGCGCTTGCTCATCGCCCTGCTCGCCGACGGCCACATGCTGGTCGAGGGCGCCCCGGGGCTGGCCAAGACCAAGGCCATCAAAGAGTTGGCGGAAGGTATCGAAGCACAGTTCCATCGCATCCAGTTCACCCCCGACCTGCTGCCGGCCGACATCACCGGCACCGAAATCTATCGCCCGGAAACCGGCAGCTTCGTGTTCCAGCAAGGGCCGATCTTCCACAACCTGGTGCTGGCCGACGAAATCAACCGGGCCCCGGCCAAGGTCCAGTCGGCCCTGCTCGAAGGCATGGGCGAGCGCCAGGTCAGTGTCGGACGCAGCACCTACGAGTTGTCGCCGCTGTTCCTGGTGATGGCCACCCAGAACCCCATCGAGCAGGAAGGCACCTACCCGCTGCCCGAAGCCCAGCTCGACCGTTTCCTGATGCACGTGAAGATCGGCTTCCCCGACGCTGCCGTCGAGCGGCGCATCCTGCAGCAGGCCCGTGGCGAAGCCCTGAACGGCGAAATCAAGCCCGAGCGCCGGGTCAGCCAGCAGGCGATCTTC
Organism: Pseudomonas sp. NPDC089530; assembly: GCF_050280705.1. NCBI lineage: Bacteria > Pseudomonadati > Pseudomonadota > Gammaproteobacteria > Pseudomonadales > Pseudomonadaceae > Pseudomonas > Pseudomonas sp. NPDC089530. Next base: position 7,325 of record NZ_JBNNVU010000052.1, read on the forward strand.
GCCGCGCGCAAGGAAATCCTCGGCCTGTACATGGCCGACGCGGTGGAGGAATACCTGGTGCAACTGGTGATGGCCACCCGCACCCCGGCCAAGTTCGACCCGGAGCTGGCCGAATGGATCGCCTACGGCGCCAGCCCCCGCGGCTCCATCGCCCTCGACCGCTGCGCCCGGGCCCACGCCTGGCTGGCCGGGCGTGATTTCGTCAGCCCCGAGGACATCCAGGCGGTGCTGTTCGACGTGCTGCGCCACCGCATCATCCTGTCCTTCGAAGCGGAAGCCGCCGGCATCGACCAGGACCGTGTGGTGCAGCGGATTCTCGACGTCGTAGCCGTCGCTTGACCCCGATGAACGCCAGCACCGTCGATGCCCCGGGCATCCGCATCAGCCTCGCCGAGCTGATCGAGATGCGCCATCGCGTGCGCGAAGTGCAGCTGTTTTCCACGCCAAGCCAGCGCAGCCCGCTGATCGGCCTGCACCATTCCAAGCTGCGCGGGCGCGGCGTCGACTTCGACCAGGTGCGGGTGTACCAGGCCGGCGACGACGTGCGCAGCATCGACTGGCGCGTCACCGCGCGCACCCAGGAACCCCACACCAAGCTCTTCCATGAAGAACGGGAACGGCCGATCTTCATCATGGTCGAGCAGAGCCGGCAGCTGTTCTTCGGCTCGGGGCTGATGTTCAAGTCGGTGCTCGCCGCCCAGGCCGCGAGCCTGATCGGCTGGGCCGCCCTGGGCCACAACGACCGGGTCGGCGGCCTGGTGTTCGGCAACAACGAGCACTACGAAATCAAGCCGCGGCGCAGCAAACAGAGCCTGCTGCAACTGCTCAACCGCCTGGTGCGGGTCAACCAGGCGCTGCACAGCGAGAGCGAACCGGAGCGCGACGCCCTGGGCACCGCCCTGCGCCGCGGCCGCGAAGTGCTGCGCCCGGGCAGCCTGGTGATCGTGATCTGCGACGAGCGCGCCCTGGGCGATGCCGCCGAGCAGCAACTGAGCCTGCTGTCGCGGCATTGCGATTTGCTGCTGATGCCGCTCTCCGACCCGCTGGACCACGCCCTGCCCGCCGCCGGCCTGCTGCGTTTCGCCGAACGCGGCGCGCAGCTGGAACTGGACACCCTCAACTACGAACTGCGCCAGGCCTACCGGGCCCAGAGCGAAGCGCGCATCGCCCGCTGGGAACTGCTGGCGCAGAAGCTGCGGGTGCTGCTGATGCCCCTGAGCACCCAGAGCGAAATGGTCGAGCAGCTGCGCGAATACCTGAACCCGCAACGCCCGGGGACCGCCCGATGAGCAGCCTGGAACAACTGCAACCGCTACTGGCCCCGCCCGCCATCGGCCTGTGGCCGCCGGCGCCGGGCTGGTGGCTGCTGCTGGCCTTGCTGCCGTTGCTCGGCTTCGGCCTGTGGCGGCTCAAGCGCTTCTGGCCGCGCCAGCATCCCCTGCCCCGCACCGAGCAACCCCTGGACCCGGTACGCCTGGCGGCCCTCGCCGAACTGGCGCTGTTGCCCAAGCCCTACGACGGCGCCCCCGCCGGCGCCTGGCTGCAACAGCTCAATGGCTTGCTCAAGCGTCTGTGCCGCAACCATTACCCCAACAGCCAGAGCCATACCCTCAACGGCCGCAAGTGGCTGGCGTTCCTCGACAACCGCTGTCCGGCGGCCGGCCTGACGCGCTGGATGGTGCTGGTGGAAGGCGCCTACAAGCCCGAATGCAAGCTCGACGACAAGGCCATCGCCGGCCTGACCCAGGCCGTGGAAATCTGGATTCGCAAACATGTTTGAGTTCGCCTGGCCGTGGATCTTCGCCCTGTTGCCGCTGCCCTGGCTGCTGCGGGTCGTGCTGCCGGTGGCCGACAGCGGCGAACCGGCGCTCAAGGTCAGCTTCCTCAACGACCTGGAAGGCCTGGCCAAGCGCCGCGCCCGGGCCAACCTGCCGGCCTGGCGCCAGCAGGCGCCGTTCATTGTCCTGTGGGCGTTGCTGCTGCTGGCCGCCGCCCGCCCGCAATGGCTGGGCGAGCCGCTGCCGGTGGCTGCCAGCGGCCGCGACCTGCTGGTGGCGGTGGACGTTTCCGGCTCCATGGACTTCCCTGACATGCAGTGGCAGGACGAGGACGTCAGCCGCCTGGGCCTGGTCCAGCACTTGCTCGGCGACTTCCTGGAACACCGTGAAGGCGACCGGGTCGGCCTGATCCTGTTCGGCAGCAAGGCCTACCTGCAGGCGCCGCTGACCTTCGACCGACACACCGTGCGCGTCTGGCTGGACGAAGCGAAGATCGGCATCGCCGGCAAGAACACCGCCATCGGCGATGCCATCGGCCTGGCGCTCAAGCGCCTGCGCCAGCGTCCGGCCCAGAGCCGGGTGTTGATCCTGGTCACCGACGGCGCCAACAACGGCGGCGAGATCGACCCGCTGACCGCCGCCCGCCTGGCCGCCGAGGAAGGCGTGAAGATCTACCCGATCGGCATCGGCGCCGACCCGGAGCAAAGCGGCACCCTGGGCTTCCTCGGCGTCAACCCGAGCCTGGACCTGGACGAGCCGGCGCTCAAGGGCATCGCCGAAGCCACCGGCGGGCGCTATTTCCGCGCCCGCGACGGCCAGGAACTGCAGGCGATCAAGGACACCCTCGACCAGTTGGAACCGGTGACCCAGCAACCGACCCAGGCCCGTCCGGCGCAGGCGCTGTACAGCTGGCCGCTGGCCGGGGCGCTGCTGCTGAGCATGCTGCTGGTGGTGCGCGAGCGCTGGCCGGAGCATCTGCTGCAACGCTTTTTCACCCGGGAACGCTTTCTGCAGCCCTTGCCCCACTGGCGCGAACGGCTCAAGCGCCTGCGCCTGCGGAGGCGTCGATGAGCGCGCCGTTCTGGGCCGAACTCTGGCCCCACTGGTTCCGCCCCGGGTGGCTGCTGCTGTTGCCGCTGCTCGGCTGGCTGCTGTGGCAGTTGTGGCACCGGCAGAAACGCGCCGGCCGCTGGCAGATGATCCTGCCACCCGCCTTCCATGCCGCCCTGCTCAGCGGCGGCAACGGTCGCGAAAGCAAACTGCCGTGGATCGCCCTCGGCCTGGCCTGGCTGCTCGCCGTGCTGGCCCTGCTCGGCCCCAGTTGGCAGCGAGTGGAGCAAACCAGCCAGAAACCCGCCGACCCGCTGGTGGTGCTGCTGGAGCTGACCCCGGAAATGCTCGCCAGCGACGTCCCGCCCAACCGCCTGGAGCAGGCCCGGCGCAAACTGCTGGATCTGCTGCAGGCCCGCAGCGACGCGCAGACGGCGATCGTGGTCTATGCCGGCAGTGCCCACACCCTGGTGCCGCTCTCGGATGACCTGGCCACCAGCCGCAACCTGCTGGAAGCCCTCAAGCCGTCGATCATGCCCCAGCCCGGGCATCGCGCCGACCTGGCGCTGCACAAGGCCTTGAAGCTGCTGGACCAGGGCGCGCTGGGCCAGGGCCGGGTGCTGCTGATTGGCTCGTCCCTCAGCGACCAGGAGCGCCAGGGCATTCGCCAGGCCCTCGGTGGCCAGGCGCCGCAGCTGTTGATGCTGGGCATCGGCAGCCGCCAGGGTTCGCCGGTGGCCCAGGAAGACGGCAGTTTCCTCAAGGACGACCAGGGCGCGATCCTCATGTCGCGCCTCGACGGCCCGGGCCTGAAGCAGTTCATCGGCAGTGTCGGCGGTCGTTACCGCCCGGCGCGCCTGGACGACAACGACCTGCGCGGCCTGGGCCTGCTCAAGGGCCCGCAGAACCTGCGCAACGACGGCCAGACCCTGCGCCTGGATACCTGGGCCGACCAGGGCTACTGGCTGCTGCTGCCGCTGTTGCTGCTGGCGGCCTGCGCCGGGCGCCGGGGCTGGCTGTTCTGCCTGCCGTTGCTGCTGCTCGCCGCGCCACAACCCAGCTACGCCTTCGACTTCAGCAACCTGTGGCTGCGCCCCGACCAGCAGGGCCAGCGCCTGCTGGAACAGCGGCGGCCCAGCGAGGCAGCCCGGCATTTCGAGGACCCGCAGTGGCAAGGGGTGGCGCTGTACGAGGCCGGCAACTACGCCGCTGCCGCTCAGCGCTTTGCCGAAGGCAGCGATGCCCGCGCCCACTACAATCGGGGCAACGCCCTGGCCAGGAGCGGTGAGCTGGAAGCCGCGCTGGACGCCTACGAACAAGCCCTGGAACTGCAACCGGAGCTTGCGGCCGCGCAAAAGAACAAGGCGCTGATCGAGCGCCTGCTGCAGGAAACCGAGCCGGCGCCACCGGAAGAACCGGCCAAGAACAGCAGCGACGACAACGACGAGACTCGCCAGCCGCCCCAGGCCGGCGCGGCGACCCAGGCCCCGGCCGCGCCGGGCCAGCCACCGCCGGACAACAGCCAATCGGCCACTGCCGAGACGGCGCCCGACGACGAAGTCGCCACTCCCGGCAACGACGCGGTTCCCGGCAGCGAACTGGGGGACGAGCAGACCACCACGCCGCCGCTGCGCACGGCCCAGGACAATTTCGACGGCGAACACCGTCAGGCACTGGAACAATGGCTGCGCAAGATCCCGGACGATCCGGGCGAACTGCTGCGCCGCAAGTTCTGGTACGAACAGCAACAACATCAGGATCAGGGAAAAATTCGATGACCCGCCGCACCACCCTCGCGTTCACGCTGCTGCTGACGCTGCTACTCGGCGCTTTCCAGGCCCGGGCCGAAGGCCTGCTCGCCAGTGTCGACCGCAGCCGCGTGAACTCCGGGGAAACCGTCGAACTGACCCTGGAATCCAACGACGTCACCCTGTTCGGCAAGCCCGACCTGACCCCGCTGCAAGCGCAGTTCGAGGTCCGGGGCACGCGCCAGGTCAACCAGTTGACCAGCCTCAACGGCGACAACCGCGCTATCACCCGCTGGATCATCACCCTGCTGCCCAGGACCACCGGCACCGTGGTGATTCCGCCCCTGCAACTGGGCAAGGTGCAGAGCCAGCCGATCACCCTGCAGGTGCTGCAAAGCGAAAGCCGCAGCGACAGTGCGCCGCTGGAACCGGTATTCATCGACGCCAGCCTCGACCAGGACAGCGTCTATGTGCAGGCCCAGGCCGTGCTGACCCTGCACATCTATCATTCGGTGTCGCTGTACGACGACAGCAGCTTGAGCCCGCTGCAGATCACCGACGCCCGGGTCGAGCAGCTCGGCGAGTCGCGCACCTATGAAAAGGTCATCAACGGCGTGCGCCACGGCGTGATCGAGATCCGCTACGCGATCTTCCCCCAGCACAGCGGCGTGCTGGAAATTCCGGCCCTGACCTTCAGCGCCACCCTGGCCGACGCCGCCATCCCCCAGGCCCCGGCGCCCCAGGGCCTGAAACCGGGCAAGCTAATGCACGTGAGCTCCGCGCAGATGCCGCTGACGGTCAAGGCCAAGCCCGCCGAATACCCCGCCGACGCGCCCTGGCTGCCGGCCCGCAGCCTGAGCCTGGGCGAAAGCTGGAACCCCGAGCCGGACCACAGCCAGGTCGGCGACTCCCTGACCCGCAGCCTGACCCTCAAGGCCGAAGGCCTGTCCAGCTCGCAACTGCCGCCACTGCCGGTAACCGAGGCCAACGGCCTGCGCAGCTACCCGGACCAGCCGCAACTGAGCAACCAGATCAGCGACCGCGGGCTGATCGGCAGCCGCGAAGACAGCCAGGCCCTGGTGCCGAACCGCAGCGGCAACCTCGAGCTGCCGGCGGTGGAAGTGGTCTGGTGGAACACCCATGAGGATCATCTGGAACGCAGCAGCCTGCCGGCGCGCACCCTGCAGGTGGCGAACAACCCGAGCCTGATGCTGGACACTCCGCCCGGCGCCTCGCCGGCCGGCAGCGCTGCCGACAACAGCACCCTGTGGATCTGGAAACTCAGCACCCTGATCCTGGCCTGCACCACCCTGCTCGGCTTCGGCCTATGGTGGCGCGCGCGCTGGCAACCGGCGATCCTGCGCGCCGTGCAGACCGGCCCCAGCCCACGGACCCTGCTCGACGACCTCAAGCGCGCCAGCCTGGCCAACGACCCCCAGGCCACCCGCCAGGCCCTCGACGCCTGGGCCCGCCAGCAACCGGAAACCCTGGCCGACATGGCCGCCCGGTTCGTGCCCCTGTCCGACGCCCTCGACGGCCTCAACGGCGCCCTCTACAGCGAAAGCGGCCAGTATTGGCAAGGCGAAGAACTGTGGCGCGCGATCCGCACCATCCCCATCACCGAACGCGTGCAGGCCCCGGTGGCCGACACCAGCAGCTTGCCGCCGCTGTATCCGAAATAACCCGGGACAGACCCGTTACGGCTTCTGATCCACGGTGACCTCCTGCCAGCTGTCATCGGGATCGAACCGCTTCATCGACTGCGCCAATTTATACCCCTCGGGTCCCAGGTCTTTCTCGAACACTTGGCCCTCATGGCTGATCATGAAACTCATCACCCCGGTGTCATCGTATTTCACCGGCCAGGCAATGAGGGCAAAGCCACGGCTCATCTTGTCGCCGATGAGGTAGCTGTAGGCACCACCAGGTGCCGAGGGACCTTGTCCCTCGAGGATGCGGAAGTGGTAGCCATGCCAATCTTCAGCGGCGATGGCATTGCCGAACAGCGGACCCAACGGGCTGAGTTGACCGCTATCGTCATCCGCCCAATAGAGTCCGTCGTGCTTGCCGGGAGTGCTGAAGATTTTCTGCGCATATTCGAGGGCGCCGTCACCGTCACGATCCACTGCCGCATAGTCCATCTGGGCGTCGTGATAGGTCAGCACCGATTGCAGCGCGGCCAGTTCGTTGCTACCGATGCGCCGCGTACGGACTTCGGCGCTACCGGCCTTGATGTCGAAGCGCCAACCCTGTTCGGTTTTTACCAGGGGTATCGGCAGTGTCCAGGGGTCACTGCCGACCGACAGGACAGCTTTGCCATTACTGGTCTTTTCAATGGCATGTCGCTCGCGGTAGAGCGTCAAAAATGCATCCACGTCGCTGCGCTGGACGCCACCTCGCGGGATGAAACTGCGCCAGTCTTCACCCAGCAGTTGCATCAGGCGTGCCTGATCGGCGTGTTGTGTACCCAATGCGTCGACGAACGCCTGAGCGGCCTTTTCCGGGGTTGGAAATGCCTGCTGTGCCGTGACGGCGCATGACCATGCCAGGCTGGCGCCGAGCATCAGGAGACGAGGGAACGAGCCCATGAATGCTTTCACTCGAGGAAGTTTTTTCAACGCCGACCCCCTCCTCTTTGGCGCATGGGAGCGCTGGACGGCCTGCTGACCTGATGGCCGGCGGATCGTGCAGCACTGGGGCGCATGGCGGATGCCTGGCTGGTTTGACCGCGGCGGGCCTGATCATTCGAGCGGGACGGCGAGCGCGCGCCGGCAAAAGCGTTATTGCGTGCACTGCCGGAGCTGGCGGTCGGGCGCGCTTGCGTTTCCTGGCGGCGCTGATTCGTCTGAGCGCTCTGTTGTCTGGGCTGCTGATTTTCCCGGGCGTTTCTGTCGGTGCCTTGGTTCCTGCCAGCGTCTCTCGGTCTGTCTGCCCCGGCTTGCATGCGATTGCCGACCGAGGGTGCGGACTCTGCTTTGCGCGCTTGATCACGGGCCTGGCGATTAGTGGTGGCCGGTCGTTCGATACCGTGCCTGTCCATTGAACTGCGGGCGTTTTCACGCGCCTGGGCGCGCTGGGCATCATCCCCTCGAAAGGCCTCGCGCTGATTGGCACCGTCCAGTTGTCGACCGTACTGTTCACGGCTCCTGCTGTCTCGATAGGGAACGCCATCGCGATGAATGGAGTTGTGCTGCCACTTGTTCTGGTTACTGTTGATCTGGTTGTTGCGATTGATGTTGTTGTAGCGGTCGACGTCGATGTCGATGTCGTTGTTGCCCCAGTCACAGTCGCCCCACAGCGAGGCGACGATCGCCACGCCGGTCCCGAACGCCAGCCCGGCCATCAAGGCTGATCCGGGATAATAAGCGGGGGGCGGTGGATAGTAGACGGGGGGCGACGCAGGGTAGGCCCAAGTGCCATAGGCAGTGGTCGGATTGTACGTGGGGACGTAGACCACTTGCGGGTCGGCAGGCTCAATGACGATGGTAGTAGCGCTCTTGGCAGGGGCTGCCGGTGCCGGTGCCGGTGCAGTCTGAACCGTCACGTTCTGATATTGGTTGCTCTGCAGGTTGCCTGCAGCTTGCGCCTGATGCCGCAAGCGTTGCACGCCGCCCATGACATCGTCGGGTTGTGCCAGGAAGGCATCGCCCAGACGCTGTACCCAGACAGGGTCCTGTCCCAGCGTTGCCAGGACCTGCGGGAAGGCCACCAGCGCCTGCACGCTCGGGTCCCAGGTCTGGTTCGCCACTTGTTTGACCGCATCATCGCCCTTGGCGTCCGGATGCGCTTTGGACCAGGTGACCGCCTCGGCGATTTCCCCGGGGTAGGTGCTGGCCATCAATACCTGTGCCAACAGGGGATCCGGGTATAGCGCAATGGGAGCCAGCATTTGATCCAGCTGCTCTTGGGTAAACACGACATCTTTGGCCGGTGCCGTCAGGGGGGCTGTAGCCGCAGCGTTTGCAGGCGCATCCTGTGTCTGCGCCAGGCAAGAAAAGCCACTGAGAACCAGTACAGCCGACACCGCGTAAAGTAATGAAATGCGCATCGCCCCACCTCATGTGGTCAGGCAGGCCTGAGAGGACTGGATCAATGTCAGAGAGTGAGAACGGCCGACCTCGATGACTCCGCTAAGGGTAGCAGACGCCCATGCTTTGGCCTCCCGCCGCGTGGAGATTGAATGCCTTGGTAGCCGGTCGCTAGTTGTCAGATTATCGCCCGGCTATTTTCAGAACTTCCCCATTCCTCAACGCGTGGCGAGAATGGGTTAATCCCTGCTCTCTTCCATTGAGCCAGGGCTTGCGTTGATCCCCTCCTATAGCCACCGTTTCCTGCTGGTCACCCATTTGCGCGGCACCTCGCTCCAGCCGACGCAGTGGCGTGGGCACTTGAATTCGATACTCGATCAGCAACTGGACAGCCGGTGTCAGTTGCTGTTTTACGATGACGGGCAGAATGAACTGGGCTGGCTTGTTCAGTCGGGTCAGGACTACCGCAGGCTTGATGACCAGCTGTCACGGCTGGCACTGCCCGACAGCCCCGCGCTGCGAGAAGCCGGCCTGTGGCTGGAGCGATTTGAATTGTTCGAACAGTACGAAGAACGCGGATTGAGCTCCGCATGGAGATGGTGCTGGAATCTGGTTGGCAAGATGCGACTGCGGGTATTGATGCGGGTGTGAATGGAGTGCCCGATATCTGCTATCGACTGTGGATTCAACCGGCCAACGCCAATCCCCCCAATCCATTCCAAAACCCCACCCTTACCTCACCGATTCGTGACTCCAAGTCAAAAGACTTTGGCCCGCCCACGGCTTAATCCCTCTCCTGCGGGTCGACATACTACGCCCCATCCCAACGACTGCTCGGCCACGGGCCACAGCCCTCGGCAGCGATCCAGTCGTCTACCCGCCTCAACCACCTGGAGCAGATTCATGAGTATTCCTTCCTTCGGCCTCGGCACTTTCCGTCTGACTGGCCAGGCTGTTATCAACTCGGTGAAGTCCGCGCTGGCGCTGGGCTATCGCGTGGTCGATACCGCGCAGATCTACGGTAACGAGGCCGATATCGGCCAGGCGATCGCCGAGAGCGGCGTACCGCGCTCCGAGCTGTTCATCACCACCAAGATCTGGGTCGACCACTACGCCGCCGACAAGCTGGTCCCAAGCCTGCGCGAGAGCCTGGCGAAGCTGCGCACCGGCTACGCCGACCTGACCCTGATCCACTGGCCGGCGCCGGGTAACGGCGTCGAGTTGCCGGAGTTCATGACGGCCCTGGCCGAAGCCAAGCAGTTGGGCCTGACCCGCCAGATCGGTATCTCCAACTTCAACATCGAGCTGACCAGGCAAGCCATCGAAGTGGTCGGCAAAGACCAGATCGCCACCAACCAGATCGAGCTCAGCCCTTACCTGCAGAGCAGCCAGCTCACCGGGTTCCTCAAGGAACAAGGGATCAGCGTCACGTCCTACATGACCCTGGCCTACGGCAAGGTGCTCAAGGACCCGGTGCTGGCCGAGATTGCCACCAAGTACAAGGCCACCGTGGCGCAAGTGGCGCTGGCCTGGGCCATGCAACTGGGCTACGCGGTCATTCCTTCGTCCACCAAGCCGGAGAACCTGGCCAGCAACCTGCTTGCCATCGGCCTGCGCCTGGACGACGAAGACATGGCCCTCATCGCCACGCTCGAACGCAACGGCCGCGAAGTCAGCCCTGAAGGCCTGGCGCCGGTCTGGGACCACGAGGAGCGCCCGCAATGAAATCCGGACGCGTCCTGTTTGCCCTGGCCATCGGTGCGTTCGGCATCGGCACCACCGAATTCACCCCCATGGGCCTGCTGCCGGTGATCGCCGAAGGCGTGGGCGCCAGCATTCCCAGCGCGGGCATGCTGGTCACCGCCTACGCCATCGGCGTGATGGTCGGCGCGCCGATCATGACCCTGCTATTCAGCCGTTTCGGCAAGCGCGCTGCGCTGATGATGCTGATGGGCATCTTCACCCTCGGCAACCTGCTCTCGGCCCTGGCACCGGACTACTACACCCTGCTCGCCTCGCGCCTGGTCACCAGCCTCAACCACGGCGCGTTCTTCGGCCTGGGCGCGGTGGTCGCCGCCAGTGTGGTGCCGAAAGACAAACAGGCCAGCGCCGTGGCCACCATGTTCATGGGCCTGACCATCGCCAATATCGGCGGGGTGCCGGCCGCCACCTGGCTCGGCCAGCAGGTCGGCTGGCGCCTGGCGTTCGCCGGCACCGCCGTGCTCGGCCTGATCGCCATCGCCGCCCTGTGGTACGCCCTGCCCAAGGGCGAACGCGGCAGCGTGCCGAACGTGCGCCGCGAGCTGGCGGTGATCGCCCGGCCGAATGTGCTGCTGGCCATGGCCACCACCGTGCTTGGCGCCGGAGCCATGTTCACCCTCTACACCTACGTGGCCCCGGTGCTGGCCGAACTGACCAGCGCGTCCGACAGCTTCGTCACCCTCGGCCTGGTGCTGATCGGCGTCGGCTTCACTATCGGTAACAGCCTCGGTGGCCGCCTGGCCGACTGGTCGCTGGACGGTTCGGCGCGGATCTTCCTCGGCGTCCTGGCTGCGATCATGGTGCTGATGCCGCTGGTGCTCGGCAGCCATATCGGCGCGGCCCTGGCCCTGCTGGTATGGGGCGTGTTCACCTTCGCCGTGGTCCCGCCGCTGCAGATGCGGGTGATGATCGCCGCCGCCGAAGCCCCGGGCCTGGCCTCGTCGATCAACGTCGGCGCCTTCAACCTCGGCAACGCGGTGGGCGCGGCACTGGGTGGTGCGGTCATCAGCCAGGGCCTGGGCTACGCCGCCGTGCCAGTCGCCGGTGGCCTGCTGGCCGCCTCGGGTCTGGTACTGGTGTGGCTCGGCGCACGCAACAAGGCGACCGATAGCGCCTTGAGCGACGCGGCATAAAAGCCCAACCGCAATAAAGCAACGATAGAAGGCCCGGACGTGCAGCGTCCGGGCCTTTTGTTATGGGGTGAGCGGCACGCGGCGTTAGATCGCTCGGCAGCATCGAGTTCCGAGACGGGCTTGGCTACCATGGGGGCCGGTTCATCAGGAGCGATTCAATGGAGCTGAAATTCAGTCACGTCGATGTACTGGTGCAGGATCTGGAAGCCGCCTGCGCCTACTACACCCAGATACTCAAAGCCCGGATCTCCAAGACACTCGTCTGGGAACGGGGCGGCCTGCACGTGCGCTACGCCGTCGCGCTGATCGGCCAGGAGCGTTTCATGCTGGTCCAGCCTCTGGCCGGCAACCTCAAGCAACTGCTGGACTCCGTCGGCGAGGGCATGATCTACCGCCACTGCTACTCGACCCCGGACATCGAGCTGGCCTATGACGAACTGATCGCCTCCGGGGTGCAGCCGGAAGACGAAAACGGCCAGCCGCTGACCCGCGCCAACCTGCAATCCCCTTCCGGGACCCGCATCATCTGGCTGCCCAAGCGTTTCGGGCACTTCTCCATCGAGATTCTGGAAGAGCGGACGCTGGAGGCATTTATCGAGGGGGCGTTTGCTTGAGAGGCGCGCGGTGCATGCCCTTCAGCCTTAACTGGCCATTGAAAAAAAGGCACAATGGCCGGCTTTTTTCGCGACAGGAAGTTCCCCATGCAACGGATTGTAATCCTGGGCAATGCCGGCAGCGGCAAATCCACCCTCGCCCGCGCCCTCGGCGAACGCCTGAACCTGCCTGTGGTGCACCTGGACACCCTGTTCTGGGAGCCCGGCTGGGTCGAACCCGATGCCGAGCAGTTCCGCACCCGGGTGCGCGACGCGGTCTCATCGCCGGCCTGGGTCTGTGAAGGCAACTATGCCCGGCGCACCTTCGACCTGCGCCTGCCCCGCGCCGACCTGATCATCTGGCTCGACACCCCGCGGCTCACCTGTTTCGCCCGGGTGATCATGCGCAGCATCATGAACCGCCCACGCCCTGACCTCGCCGCGGGCTGCTCGGAGAAGCTTGACCGAGAGTTCCTGACCTTCCTGAACTTCGTGTGGACTTTCGACCGTGGCTACCGCCCGGGTATCGAGGCGGTGCGCCTGGCCACAGGCCCGCAGGTTCCTACGGTGCATTTGCGCGGCGCGAGGGAGATCGCTGCATTTCTCGCTGACTTGTCCGCTCCCGCTGAAGCCTGCCCTGAATAGAGCGACTTGAAGGAACTTCTTGAGGCGACGTTTACTTGAGGCACCTGGGAGGCTCGTCCTTGATTTGGTGTTGCAGTGAGCGTTTTCAGGAAGTGCACTAGCAATACAAAAAACGTTCCCGGGAACACCTCAACGGATCGGTTACTCCGGAATTCCGGTCACCGTATGCACCACGCGCATTGCACAAGGAGGCCGCGCCCCTTCTGGGTCGAGCTGTTCACATTTCTTCAGCAGCGGATAGGCATCGGCAAACTTCATAGCCGCCACCTGCTCGGCGTGCTGCTGCGAAACGAAGCAATGCTCGAACCGGTAAGCGGCATACACCTCGGGCAGCAAAACCGGATAATCGTAAACCTCATCGACGATACTCTTTAGCACCTGGGACATCTGCCCGTTAAGTCCGGGGGAAATTTTAGCGAGCAGATCTTCCTTGGCGACACCCGCCTGCCTGGCCTCAATAGCCTGCTTCGACGCAGCGATGGACGCCTGCATTCCCTGTGGGAGCGGGCAGCTAGGTGCCGCCAATGCCGAGGCCGAAACCATGCAGCTCAGTAAAGTGAAGACAGCGGCCATCCTTGTCATGGAGTTTCCTTGCTTGTAGTCGGCATTGTCGAAAAGAGGCGGTGGATATTAACCGATGGCAGAAATTAAGGTTCACATGAACAACCAATCGAAGCTGGAAATTGAGAGTGCCGTTTATGACGAGTTTCTAGGCCTTTGGAGCCAAGGAAAATTCGAGAAGCAGCGCCTTGGCCAGGCTTTCTACAATCATTTTCGCCTGCATCAACTCACCAACCAGGCTTATCTGCAGGGTCTCTATGAGGCTGACGGTGAGAAGGCGTTGCTCGCGATCACTCGCCTTTTTCAAATCAAGTGATCGCTCTCTATCTCCGAAAAAGTGTGATGTCCACTGTGGGCAGCAGCTCTTTATGAGCGGCGGAAATCGGCCTACCCCCGCCATCCCCACTCAAACCACCCACATCCGACCGTTGATCCGACAACCCACCCTCGCCCCAATAAAAACATATTTTTATGCCTATATTGATATTGTCGAACGTTCCCACTCACACGAGGGTGCCGTCATGAATATCAAGACCCTGGCTCTGATCCTCCTGGCTTTCTGTGCGCAACCGGTCTGGAGCCAGACACCTCCCGCCGCCCCGCCCGCCGCCGAGAGTCCGGCGCTGGCCACGCGCCTGGCGCTGCGCGATCTGTGGGTGGAGCATATTTTCTGGATTCGCAGCTACGCGCTCGCCAACCAGGCCGCCGACCGCCAACAAGCCAGGGTGGCGGCGGACCAGGTGGTCGACAACGCCACGAAGATCGCCAATAGCATCGCCCCGCTCTACGGCCAGCCGGCGGCGGACCAGTTGCTCAAGTTGCTGGCCGGCCATTGGGGCGCGGTGAAACACTACAGCGATGCCACGGTGGCCAAGGACGCCAAGGGCAAGCAGGCCGCGGTCACCGAGCTGACCAGCAACGCCAAGGCGATCGCGGCCTTTCTGGCCGGCGCCAACCCCTACTTGCCTGAGGCCACGCTGGTGACGATGTTGTCCGCCCATGGCGGTCATCACATGGCGCAGATCGATGAGTTCGCCGCCCATGACTTTGCCGGCGAAGCACGGACCTGGCAGATGATGCGCACTCATATCCTGGCCCTGGCCGACGCCTTGGGCGGCGCGCTGGTCAAACAATTCCCGGACAAGTTCTGAGACCACGAGGACATCACATGCTGGAAGGATTGGGCCGCACCCAGCAGGACTTGCTCAATGCACTGCTGCACCAGCCGGGGGGCATGAGCATCGACGAGCTGGCCGAGCATCTGGCTGTCACGCGCACCGCGATTCGCCAACACCTGGCGGCGCTGGAGCGTGACGGCCTGGTGCTGCGCGGCGACACCCGGCCGACGGGGCGGCGGCCGGAGCAGCTGTACCGGCTCACCGACCACGCCAAGGAGCAATTCCCGCGCCAGTACCAGATGCTCGCCAGCGTGCTGATCGATGAAGTCGCCGACATCATCGGCCCCGAGGCGCTGATCACGCTGATGCGCAACCTGGGGCGAAAACTGGCCCGGGACCGCGAGCGCGAGGTGGTCGACGAAGCCAGGATCGTGCAGCACATGAACCAGGTGGGCTACGAAGCCGAGGTATTCTTCCGCTCCTCGGGCACCCCGGAAATCGTCGCCCACAACTGCGTGTTCCATCGCCTGGCCGCGGCCCATCCGGTGGTCTGCGAACTGGACCTGGCGTTGATCGGAGCGCTGGGCGGCGCAGAGGTCGAGCACGCCGAGTGCATGCTCCGCGGCGGTCATGTGTGCCGCTTCAGACTCCAGCCAGTGGAGCCTGGGGACAGCCCGCCTGAGCAGTAGCCGACAAAGGCCGCACCATCAGAGCCCCCCCACAACCGATTTGCCAGTAAACTCTCCTGCCTCACGCCGCGGTCACCTTCTTTTTGCGGCCCACCCGATTGTTTGCGGAGTTTGCCTTGCGTCTGTTTCACACCTCCGACTGGCACCTGGGGCAGAACCTCCATGGCCAGGAACGCGATTTCGAGCACGCCTGTTTTCTCGAATGGCTGTTGCGCCAGCTGGCCCTGCACTGCCCCGATGTGCTGCTGATCGCCGGCGATATCTTCGACACGGTCAACCCGCCGGTCAAAGCCCAGGAGCGCCTGTACGACTTTATCGTCAGCGCCCACGAACAGCAGCCCGGCCTGACCATCGTGATGATCGCCGGCAACCATGACTCCGGCTCGCGCATCGAGCTGCCCGCGCCGTTGATGCGGCGCCTGCGCACCCATGCCCTGGGCCGGGTGCTGTGGCTTGACGACGGCCAGCTGGACAGCGAGCGTCTGTTGCTGCCGCTGCCGGATGCCAGCGGCGCGATCGCCGGCTGGTGCCTGGCGCTGCCGTTCCTGCGCCCGGCGGAGGTCACCGGCCCGCAGCTGGGGGACGACTACCTCAAGGGCATCGCCCAGGTCCACGAATGGCTGATCGCCGCGGCCAACGCCAAGCGCCAGCCGGGCCAGGCGCTGGTCGCCGTCAGCCACGCGCACATGGCCGGCGGCTCGGTGTCGGAAGACTCCGAGCGCAGCCTGATCATCGGCAACGCCGAGGCCCTGCCCGCCAGCCTGTTCGGCCCGAGCATCAGCTACGTGGCCCTGGGGCACCTGCACAAGCCGCAGAAGGTCAACGGCGAGGAACGCATCCGCTACAGCGGCTCGCCGATCCCGCTGTCGTTCTCCGAGATCGGCTACCAGCACCAGATCCTCGATATCCAGCTCGACGGCGAGACCCTGGTCAGCGTCGAGCCACGGCTGATCCCCCGCGCCGTCAACCTGCAACGCCTGGGCCCGGCGCCGCTGGCGGAGATCCTGCCGCAGCTGGCGGAACTGCCGGACATCGACCTGCTGGCTGAGGAACAACGCCAGCCCTGGCTGGAAGTGCGGGTGCGCCTGGACGAGCCGCAGCCGGACCTGCGCCAGCAAGTGGAAAGCGCCCTGCAGGGCAAGGCCGTGCGCCTGGTGCGGATCGCCGCCGAATACGCCGGCAACGGCGGCCGCGAGGGCGACGACAGCGCCGCGCAACTGGTGGAACTGGACCAGCTCAGCCCCCAGGAGCTGTTCAGCCGCGCCTGGCAAGACAGCTATGGCAGCGAGGTGGACGAACAGACCCTCAAGGACTTCGCGCAACTGCTCCAGGAAGTGCAACACGAGGAGGAGCAGCCATGAAGATCCTGGCCATTCGCCTGAAGAACCTGGCCTCCCTGGCCGGCCCGTTCGAGATCGACTTCAGCGCCGAGCCCCTGGCCAGCGCCGGGCTGTTCGCCATTACCGGGCCCACCGGCGCCGGCAAGAGCACCCTGCTCGATGCCCTGTGCCTGGCGCTGTTCGGCGCGGTGCCGCGGCTGAACAATATCGGCCGCGAGACCAAGGTGCCGGAGGTGGACAGCGAAATGCTCACCAGCGACCCGCGCACCCTGCTGCGCCGTGGCACCGGCAGCGGCTATGCCGAGGTCGACTTCGTCGGCATCGACGGCCGGCGCTACCGCGCCCGCTGGGAAACCAACCGCGCCCGGGACAAGGCCAACGGCAAGCTGCAGGCGAGCAAGCAAAGCCTGCACGACCTCGACAGCAATCAACTGCTGGCGAGCCAGAAGCGCGACTACGAACAACTGATCGAAGCCCGGCTCGGGCTCAACTTCGAGCAGTTCACCCGCGCGGTGATGCTGGCCCAGAGCGAGTTCAGCGCCTTCCTCAAGGCCGACGACAAGGAACGCAGCGAGCTGCTGGAAAAGCTCACCAACACTTCGATCTACAGCCAGCTCGGGCGCCGTGCCTACAGCAAAAGCAAGGACGCCGAAGAGCAGCACAAGACCCTCAAGGCCCAGGCCAGTGGCATCACCCCGCTGGAGCCCGAAGCCCGGGCCGAGCTGGACCAGCGTTTCGACGCCGCCCAGCAACAGCTCAAGGCCCAGCAGGCAGAACTCAAGCAGCTGGAGCAGCAACATGCCTGGCTCAAGGAACTGCGCCAGTTGCAGGACCAGCAGCAGAGTGCCGCCGCGCAATTGCAGCAGGCCCAGGCGGCCTGGGAAGGCCTGGCCGGCGAGCGGACCCGGCTGACGCGCCTGGAGCAACTGGCGCCGCAACGCCATCAGTTCGCCCGCCAGGTGGAACTGATCCAGCAACTGACACCGCTGCGCGAACAGCTTCAGCAACAGCGCCAGCAACAGGGCACGGAGCAGCACCGCCAGGGCGAACTGGAGCAACAACTGGCTACGGCTCAGGCTGCGTTGCTCGCGGCCCAGGAACAGCAGACCGGCAGCGCGCCCCTGCTGCGCGACGCCTTTGCCGAGCAGAGCAACCTCGCCCACCTGGGCAAGGCCTGCGCCGAGGCCGGCGAGCTCAAGGACAAACTGCAACAAGCCAGCGGCCAGGGCCAGCAAGGGATCCAGGCCATGCTCGAACAGCAGCGGCTGGTGGGTGAACGCCTGCAGCGGATTGCCGAGCAACTGGAACACAGCACCCACCTGGCGCCGCTGAGCGATGCCTGGAACGCCTACCGCGATCGCCTGCAACAGCTGATGCAGGCCGGTAACCGGCTGAACAAAGGCCAGGCAGAATTGCCCGGCCTGCAGCAACGGGCCGCCAGCGCGGCGCAGCAACTGGCGGCGCAGCGGGACGAATTGCAGCTGCTGTACAGCGAAGCCGGCGCCGAGCCCCAGGCGGTGGCCGAGCAGTTGCAACTGCTCAGCGAGCTGCTGCAGGACAACCGCAAGCAACAGCGCGCCTTCGAAGACCTGGCGCGGCTGTGGGCCAGTCAACAAGAGCTGGACCAGCGCGGCGCGGCGCTGGCCGACAAGCTGCAGACCGCCGCACGCCAGCGCGAAGAACTGAACCGGGTCGGCCTGCAGGGCAAGGCCGAACTGGCCGTTGCCGAACAGACCCTGACGGTGACCCAGCAACTGTTGGAGCGTCAGCGCCTGGCCCGCAGCGCCAGTGTCGAAGAGCTGCGCGGGCAGTTGCAGGACGACCAGCCCTGCCCGGTCTGCGGCAGCCACGAGCATCCGTACCATCAACCCGAGGCGCTGTTGCAGAGCCTGGGGCGCCACGATGAAAGCGAAGAAGCCAATGCGCGCCAGGCGGTGGATGAGCTCAAGGAAAAACTCGCGGAGCTGCGCAGCCAGGTGGGTGGCCTGATCGCCCAGCAGAAGGAATTCCTGCAGCAACAGGAACAGCTGGCCGTCCAGCAACAGGCCCTGGCGCCGAGCCTGTCGGCCCATCCGTTGGCCGCCGCCCTGCTCGACCGGGACCCTGGCCAGCGCGATGCCTGGCTGAACCAGCAACTCGGCCAGTTGAGCCAGAGCATCCAGCAGGACGAACAACGCCAGAGCGCCCTGCTGACCCTGCAAAAGGACGCCGGGCGCCTGCAACAGCAATTGCAGGCGGCAGTCGAGGCCAGCCAGCAGGCCACCCAGCACCTGACCCAGCAGCAACAGCAGCTGGGCGCGGATCGCCAGCGCCTGGAGGAAGAGCTGAGCGCTTTCGCCACCCTGTTGCCGGCCGACACCCTGCAAGCCCTGCGCAGCGACCCGGCGGCGACCTTCATGCAGATCGACCAGCAGGTCATGCAGCGCCTGGAGCAGCTCGACCAGCAGAAGGACGAAGTGCAGGAGCAACAACAGCGCCAGCTGACCCTGGAAAAAGAACAGGACCGCCAGCAGACCCGCGTGCAGCAGTTGCACGCCGCCCAGGAACAATTCGACGCCCTGGCCGGGCAGCAACAGGCGGCCCGGGACAAGCTCGCGCAACTGCTGGGCGAACAGCCCAGCGCCGAGCAGTGGCAGCAGCATCTGGAACAGGCGGTAGAACAGGCCCGCGCCGTCGAGGGCCTGGCCAGCCAGCAACTGCAGGCCGTGCGCAGCCTGCTGGTGCAGCTGGGCGCGGAACTGCAAGGCAAGGAGGAACGCCTGCAGGCCCTGGAAACCGAGCAGCAGGCCCTGGGCGGCAAGATCAGCGAGTGGCGGCAACAGCACCCGGAGCTGGACGACGGCGGGCTGGAGCAGTTGCTCGGCCTCGACGAGCAGCAGGTCGCCGCGCTGCGCCAACAGTTGCAGGAACGGGAAAAGGCCATGGAACAGGCCAAGGTCCTGGTGACCGAACGCGAGCAGCGCCTGCAGGATCATCAGGCCCAGCACCAGGGTCCGCTCGACGCCGAGCAACTGACCGGCGCCCTGAGCGAACTGCACAACCAACTGGCCGCCAGCGAACAGCTGAGCGCCGAACTGCGAGCCCAGCAAGCCGAGGACCAGCGCCGGCAAAACGCCAACCAGGCCCTGGCCGAACAGATCGCCCAGGCCTACGCCGAATGGCAGCGCTGGGCACGGCTCAATGCGCTGATCGGCTCGGCCAGCGGCGACACTTTCCGCAAGATCGCCCAGGCCTACAACCTGGATCTGCTGGTGCACCACGCCAACGCGCAATTGCGCCAGCTGGTGCGGCGCTACCGCCTCAAGCGCGGCGGCAGCATGCTCGGCCTGCTGGTGCTGGACACGGAAATGGGCGACGAGCTGCGCTCGGTGCACTCGCTGTCCGGCGGCGAGACCTTCCTGGTGTCCCTGGCGCTGGCCCTGGGCCTGGCGTCCATGGCTTCCAGCACGCTGAAGATCGAGTCGCTGTTTATCGACGAAGGTTTCGGCAGCCTCGATCCGGAATCCCTGCAACTGGCGATGGACGCCCTCGACGGCCTGCAGGCCCAGGGGCGCAAGGTGGCGGTAATTTCCCACGTGCAGGAAATGCACGAGCGGATTCCGGTGCAGATCCAGGTGCGGCGCCAGGGCAACGGCCTGAGTAGCCTGGAGGTGAAATGAATACCCTCTATTCGTTCCGCCGCTGCCCCTACGCCATGCGCGCCCGCCTCGCGCTGCGCTACAGCGGGGTGCCGCTGCAGATAGTCGAGGTCAGCCTCAAGGCCAAGCCGGCCGAGATGCTGGCGTTGTCGCCCAAGGGCACGGTGCCGGTGCTCAGCGTCGACGGGCGGGTGATCGACGAGAGCCTGGACATCATGCGCTGGGCCCTGGCCCAGTACGATCCGCAGAACTGGCTGATGAAGGATGACGAGCAGGCGCAGCAACAGATCGAGGCACTGATCGCGGAAAACGATCAGGGGTTCAAGCTACAGCTCAATCGCTACAAGTACGCCGAGCGCTATCCGGAGCAGCCGATGGAACATTACCGCGCCCAGGGCGAGGTATTCCTGCGGCAATTGGATGAGCTGTTGAGCGAGCGCGACTACCTGCTGGCCGAACACCCGAGCCTGGCGGACATGGCCCTGGCGCCCTTCGTGCGGCAGTTCGCCCATGTCGACCGCGAGTGGTTTGCGCAGACGCCCTATCGGCATTTGCAGCGCTGGTTGCAGCGGTTTCTCGACTCCGAGCTGTTCGCCCAGGTAATGGCCAAACCTATGTAGCCGCTGCCGAGCCCGCGAGGCTGCGATCGACCCCGCAGGGGGCGCAAGAACCTTGAGATCGCCGAAGGCCTTCGGCCTTATCGCAGCCTGCGGCAGCGGCTACAGGGAGCGCGTTGTTCCGATATACGCATCAGCCCAGCACGCCGCACATCTGCAAGGCCGAGCAGTCGACACTGAACGGCCCGAAGAAAGCGGCCCGGGGTTTGGCTGGTGGGTTGCCGGCCAGCAGGCCGAGGGCTTTGGCGGTTTCGCTGTTATGGGCAATGTTGTGATTGCATTCGATGGCCCGCGCCAGGGAACCCGCCGAGCCCTGCCCTACCCCTAGCAACGAAGCGCCATTGGTCATGAACGCCAGGAAGGCGATGACCCAGAACCCGCGTCCTTTCATGACAGCGCCGCTCCCGCGTCAGGAGCCTGCTCGCCAGCGTTCACCCGGTGTTCGAACGGGATGGCCGGGGACGCGACCTGGATCGACGGCTGCACCGCCGACGGAACCTGGGCCGAGAGGCTGACCAGCAGGACCATGGCCAGGTACAGGCCAATGGCGACATAAGCACCGTGCTTGGCAGAGGTAAGGATCGAGCGGGCCATGGGGTTCTCCGTGGGCATGTTTCAGTGCCCACAGAATCCATTAAAAGTGCCCGCCGCAGAAACCACCTGGGTGCATAGTCACCATCATCTGGATTGATCGTGAACCCGCGGCCAATCAATCTTGCAGCAGGGTCAACATTCGCTCGCGAGAGGTTTCCGGCTCGCCTTCGACGGGCTGGGCAGCCGAGAGAATCGGGGTGGAATAGAGGAACAGAAGAACCACTGCCAGACGCATCGCCATGCTGTCGATCCTTAGCGGGAGGGAGTCAATAAATTAGCGTCAAATTTAAACACATGGCGATGTGACATTACCAAGCCAATTTGCCTTGGCCGGGAAAAACGTCGCAGACAGGTGATGCAGGAGCGACATCACTGCCGGTCCGCTGGATGGACAGGTCCATTCAGGGCAGCCAGTGACTTCGCTCCTGCATACCAGGGCGGTGCGGGGGATCTCAGTGTTGGGTCTTGTGATCCAGGGCGGCGTAGAAGTTCGCGCTCTGTTGCAGGTACTTCTGGGTGTAGGTGTTGGTAGCGGATTTTTTCTCGCTGATTTCCACGCTGGCGCTGGCAGGCAGAGCCACACTGGCGGAAATGGCGGAAGCGGCGATCACGGAGAAGAGATTGAAGTTCATTCGGCTAACCCTCGTATGCAGTCGGCTTGTTTGCCCGGAAGCCTTGTTGCGCCGGGCTGTGAAGCAAAACTACGCCCGAGGGTCGGCGGGTTGAAATTTTTTCCAGCAGTAGCAGATATCAGCGTCATTAATAGAACGGCGCAGGCCCCGTCGACCGGGGCCTGCGGCCTATTGACGCACCAGGAATTTGATATCGCTGGGTGAATCGAACGGCAGTTTCTGCACGGTTTTCCCAAGGAAACCGGTCTTGGCGTCGCGCTCGATCACCACGATTTCGTTGCTCTTCTGGTTGCCGATCAGCACGTACTTGTTGCTCGGATCGAGGCTGAACTCACGGGGGTGATCGCCTTCCACCGAACGGCGCTGGATCTCCTTGAGCTCGCCCGAGGCCTCGTCGATGGCGAACACCAGCAACTGATTGGCGGTACCGCGGTTACTGACGTACAAGTACTTGCCATCCTTGGAGGCATGCAGCGCGCCCGCGGCCTTCTTGTCCTTGGAACCGCTGGTCAGGTCCACGAGCTGCTTGCGGGTCAACTTGCCGTC
Organism: Pseudomonas sp. NPDC089530; assembly: GCF_050280705.1. Lineage (NCBI taxonomy): Bacteria > Pseudomonadati > Pseudomonadota > Gammaproteobacteria > Pseudomonadales > Pseudomonadaceae > Pseudomonas > Pseudomonas sp. NPDC089530. The sequence continues at coordinate 29,796 of NZ_JBNNVU010000052.1, forward strand.
CTGGTAATCGAACACCGCCACCTGGGCGGTCATTTCCAGGGTCAGGTAGGCGTGCTTGCCATCGGCGCTGAACAGCAGATGCCGTGGACCGCTGCCCGGCGGCAGTTCGACGAACGCAGGCTCGGCCGCGTTCAACGGATGCTCGGCGTTGGCCTTGGGGTCGTAGCGGTAGACGAAGATCTTGTCCGCCCCCAGGTCGCTGGCGAACACGAACTGGCCGTCCGGCGACGACACCACCGAATGCACGTGGGCCGCAGCCTGGCGCTCGGGGTTGACCCCACTGCCCGGGTGGCTGCTGAGCTGGACCACCGGCGACAGCTTGCCATCGGTGCCGACCGGCAATACCGCCAGGCTGCCGCCCGGATCGGCGATCACCGAGTAGTTGCTGACGAACAGGTAGCGGCCATCGCCGCTCAGGCTGGAGTGGGTCGGCTCGTTGCCCAGGCTCTGCACCTGGTTGATCGGGCTCAGCTTGTGGCCCTTGGCCTCGATGCTGAAGCTGCTGACCCGGCCGATCGTGTCGGCCTGCCCCGGCCCGTTTTCATTGACCACGAACAGCTGCTTCTGATCTTTCGACAGGGTCAGCCAGGACGGGTTGGCGCTCTTGACCACCTGCAACGGCTTGGCGTCGATCTTGCCGGTGCGGCCGTCGAACTTGAAGCGGTAGATGCCTTCGCTCTGGCCCTGGGTATAGGAACCGACCAGCAGCTCCTGGGTGTCGACCGGCGCGGCCTGCACCGCCATGGCGCCGACGCTGCCGGCCATCAGCAATGGCCAGAAGTTACGCATCTTCATGTTCATCGTCCTCATCGTTACGGCCACTGAATGCGCTCATGCACACCAGGCGGTGCTCGCCGGAGTCGCCGACGATGGTCCAGCTTTGCAGGCTGTCGTCGAAGGTCGCGGCGTTGACCTGGGCCAGGCTGAAACTCCAGCGCTTGGCCGCGCGGCCGTCCATGCATTCGATCAGCAGTTGCTGGTCGTCCAGGGTGAAGTCGAAGGCATGCAGCCCGTCGATTTCCAGCATGTCGCAGGCTTCGAGGGCGGTCAGCAAGGTGTCTGTAGCGGCAGTCATGGGGCTCAATCATCGGTTGGAAAGCGGCAATGATAGCGGGTCCGGGGCGGCGCGGCTGTAGTGGCACGGCAAAGTTCGCTGGCGTGCTATTCCACTGCGGCTCCCTGTAGCCGCTGCCGAGCTCCGCGAGGCTGTGTCAGGGCCGCAGGCCCACCTGCGCGAGAAAGACTGCTGCGACCGTGCCGGTCGATCGCAGCCTCGCTGTCGCTCGGCAGCGGCTACGGGATCGGTGGTGCCTGGCATAAAAAAACCGCGACCTGGGTCGCGGTTTTCTCTGGAGCATCGGTGCTTAGTGGGCGAACAGCGAGTTGCCCTTCTGCCCCGCCAGTTTTTCCGGCTTGATCAGGAACCGTGCCAGGGCCGGCAGCAGCCACAGGGCGCCGAACATGTTCCACAGGAGCATGAAGGTCAGCATCAGGCCCATGTCGGCCTGGAACTTGATGGCCGAGAAGATCCAGGTGGCGACGCCTATGGCCAGGCACAGGCCGGTGAACAGCACCGCCTTGCCGGTGGATTTCAGGGTCTGGTAGTAGGCCTCCTGCAACGGCAGGCCGGCCCGCAGGAAGCTTTCCAGGCGGCTGTAGATGTAGATCCCGTAGTCCACGCCGATCCCCACCCCGAGCGCCACCACTGGCAGGGTCGCGACCTTGACGCCGATGCCCATGAAGGCCATCAGCGCGTTGCCCAGCACCGAGGTCAGCACCAGCGGCAGGACGATGCACAGGGTCGCCGCCCAGGAGCGGAAGGTGATCATGCACATCACCGCCACGCAGATGTACACCAGGACCAGGATGGTCAGTTCCGACTTCTTGATCACTTCGTTGGTGGCCGCCTCGATCCCGGCGTTACCCGCCGCCAGCAGGAACTCCAGGCCGTCCTTGTTGTTCTCCTTGGCGAACTCCTGCACCGCATGCACCGCGCGGTCGAGGGTCTCGGCCTTGTGGTCGTTGAGGAAGATCAGCACCGGCGCCAGCGAGCAGTTGTTGTTGTACAGGCCGTCGGCGCGGGCGATGGAGTTGTTCAGCACATCCGGGTTGCGCGACAGGGTTTCCCATTTCAGGTTGCCCTCGTTCATGCCCTTGATCATCTGCTTGGACACGGTCACCAGGGAGATCGCCGACTGCACGCCCTCGGTGTTCTGCATCTTCCACATCAGCTCGTCGATCGGCGCCATGGCTTCGTAGCGCGAGCAGCCTTCGGACGCGGTCTTGACCATCACCACCAGCACGTCGGAACTGGTGGAGTAGTTGCTGATGATGAAGTTGTTGTCCTTGTTGTAGCGCGAGTCCGGGCGCAGTTCCGGCGCGCCCTGGTCGAGGTCGCCGATCTTCAGGTTCTGGCTGTACCAGAGGCCGCCGCCGAAGGCCAGCAGGGCCAGGAAGATCGACACCGGGGCAACTTTCGGGCTGGCGAAGTTCGCCAGCAGGCGCCAGAACGGATGCTCGCGGGTGGCGTCCTTCTTGCTGCGCTCCACCGCCCGCCGGCTGATGCCGACATAAGAAATCGCCACCGGCAGCAGGATCAGGTTGGTGAACACGATCACCGCCACGCCGATGGAGGCGCCGATGGCCAGCTCGCGAATCACCCCGATATCGATGATCAGCAGGGTGATGAAGCCCACGGCGTCGGCGAGGATCGCGATCATCCCCGGCAGGAACAGCTGGCGGAAGGTCCGTCGCGCTGCGGTCAGGGCGTTGTCGGCACCGCTGGACTGCAGGGCGATACCGTTGATTTTCTGCACCCCGTGGGAAATGCCGATGGCGAAGATCAAGAACGGCACCAGCATCGAATACGGGTCGAGACCGAAGCCGACGGCGTGCATCAGGCCCAGCTGCCAGACCACCGCCACCAGGGTGGTGATCAGCACGGCGATGGTGCTGCGGATGCACCAGGTGAACCAGTACAGCAGCACCAGGGTGATGAGGAAGGCGACGCCGAAGAACATCACCACCATGATCAGGCCGTCGATCAGGTCGCCGACCTTCTTGGCGAAACCGACGATGTGAATCTTCACATTGGGGTTCTGCGCCTCGAACTTGTCGCGGATCTTTTCCTCAAGCTGGTGGGAGAACTTCTGGTAGTCCAGGGCCAGCAGCTTGCCCTGGTCTTCCGGGTCCGGGTAGGACTCCAGCAGCGGAATGTCGACGATGCTCGACTTGAAGTCGTTGGCCACCAGGCGCCCCACCTGCCCCGACTTGAGCACGTTGTTGCGCAGCAGGTCGAGGCTGCCCGCCGAGCCGTTGTAGCTCTGCGGGATCACTTCGCCGCCGGCGAAGCCCTCCTCCGTCACCTCGGTCCAGCGCACGCTGGGGCTCCACAGCGACTTGAGGCCGGAACGGTCGACGCCGGAGATATAGAACACTTCGTCATGGATCTGCCGCAGCGTCTCCATGTAGTCCTTGGTGAAGATGTCGCCGTCCTTGGCCTCCACCGAGATGCGCACGGTGTTGCCCAGGTTCGCCAGGTCGTTGCGGTGCTCCATCATCTTCTCGATGAAGGGATGCTCCAGCGGGATCATTTTTTCGAAACTGGTGGACGGCTTGATCAGCGTGGCCTGCCAGAACAGGAAGATGCTGACCAGCAGGCAGATGACGATCACTGCCGGGCGGTTGTTGAAGATCAGACGCTCGAGAAACGTCGCCTTGTCGGTTTGATGACTGCTCATGGAAGTGTTCCCGCCTTCTTATTATTGGCCCGGCTTGCTTGCCCTGATTATTTTCCGAGATCGGCGCCATCCGCCGTGGTCGAGCGCACACCGCCCTGCCCCGCCAGAATCAGGTTGCCATTGCCGGCCGCCGTCACCGCGGCCAGGGAGATGCGGTCCGGCCGGTTGTAGACGCTGAAGGTCAAGCCGTTATCGGTACTGCGCACCACGCTGCCGCCGTTCCCGACTATCACCAGCGAGCCGTCGTCCAGCAAGGTCGCGCCGGACAGGCCGAACTCCAGGCTGCCGCGGGCCGCCTTGAGCTCGACCTGCTCCCAGGTGCCGCCGAAGTCGGTGGAACGATAGAGGTTGCCGCGCAGGCCGTAAGCCAGCAGCGTGGCGGGCTGGGCGGTGCCGATCACGCCGAAGAACGAGCCTTCGTAAGGGCCTTCGAGCCGCTCCCAGGTCTGCCCCCAGTCGGCGGAGCGGAACATGCTGCCCTGTTCGCCGACGATGAACAGCCCGGAATCCTTGACCGCGGCGATGGCGTTGAGGTGGTACTGGTCCTGGTTGTCCAGGCGGTCGCTGACGTCTTCCCAGTTTTTGCCACCGTCGGTGGTGGCCAACAGCGCGCCGTAGGCGCCCACGGCAAAACCGTTCTGGGTGTCCTGGAACCACACATCCAGCAGCGGTGCTTCGCGCTTGAGGTCTTCGAACTGCTTGCTCCAGGTGACGCCGCCGTCTTCGCTGGCGAGCACCTGGGCATCGTGGCCGACGGCCCAGCCGTGCTTGGCATCGACGAAATACACCGCGGTCAGCAACTGCCGGGTCGGCACCTTGGCCTGGGTCCAGGTCTGGCCCTGGTCGTCGGAATAGAGAATGTGCCCGCGGTCGCCGACAGCGACCAGGCGCGGGCCGGCGTGGGCGATGTCGAGCATCAGGCCCTTGCTGGCCTTGGCCGATTCGGTGGAGTAGACAGGGTCCGTCGCGGACGCGGCGGCCAGGACGGGCGCCGGCAACAGGGCGGCCCCCAACAGCGAGAGCGCTGTAGCCAGCAACGCAAGTCTGCGCAAGGCCGGCGGGCGGCAGGAACTCACACCCATGACAGGCTCACTCATAGAGCTTTCTCCCATTTATTATTGTTAGGTCGTTCAACCTTTACGGGCGCCGTGCGGGGCATGCCAAGCGGCTGGGGAGCTTCGGACACCGTCCTGAAACCTGCCGTCTAGAGCCCCTTCGGAAGCTAACCTATCCTATCGGGCTTTAGAAACGTCTGACAATCGACGCCACGTTATCTTTTGTTAACCACCGCCCCGGCCAATGTCAGTCTCTGCAACGGGCCATCGCGCAAAGACTGATCCAGGGCAAGGGCCGCCCCTCCCCGGCTTTGGCTATGATGAGCGAGTCGGACTTCGGGAGCAGGCCATGATTGCCATACGCGAGGCGTGGAAAGCCGGGTTGCTGGGACGCGCCCACTGGACCCGCAACCTGGTGTCCGGGGTGATAGTCGGCGTGGTCGCCCTGCCCCTGGCCATGGCCTTCGCCATCGCCTCCGGGGTCAAGCCGGAACAGGGCATCTACACCGCCATCGTCGGTGGCCTGCTGGTGTCGCTGTTCGGCGGCAGCCGCTTGCAGATCGCCGGGCCCACCGGGGCCTTTATCGTGATTCTCGCCGGGGTCACCGCCAAGTACGGGGTCGATGGCCTGCAACTGGCGACGATGATGGCCGGGCTCATCCTGTTCCTGCTGGGCATCAGCCGTCTGGGAGCGCTGATCAAGTTCATCCCGGACCCGGTGATTCTCGGCTTTACCGCCGGAATCGGGGTCATCATCTGGGTCAGCCAGTGGAAGGACTTCTTCGGCCTGCCCGCGGTCAAGGGCGAGTACTTTCACCAGAAGCTCTGGCACCTGCTGCAGGCCCTGCCCGACCTGCACCTGGCCACCACCCTGCTGGCCCTGCTCAGTCTGGCGCTATTGTTGTGGGTGCCGAAAATCCCCCGGCTCAAACGCCTGCCGGCGCCCCTGGTGGCCATGACCCTGGCCACGGTCCTGCAGTCGCTGTTCCAGTTCGACGGCGTGGCCACCATCGGCAGCGCCTTCGGCGGCATTCCCCAGGGCCTGCCGGAATTGCACCTGCCGGCAATCAGCCTGCCCCGGGTGCTGGACCTGATCGGCCCGGCCTTCGCCATCGCCATGCTCGGCGCCATCGAATCGCTGTTGTCGGCGGTGGTGGCCGACGGCATGGCCGGCACCCGCCACGACTCCAACCAGGAACTGATCGGCCAGGGCATCGCCAACCTGGCCACGCCGCTGTTCGGCGGATTCGCCGCCACCGGCGCCATCGCCCGCACCGCCACCAATATCCGCAACGGCGGCAGCAGCCCGCTGGCGGGCATCACCCACGCCCTGGTCCTGGTGCTGATCATCCTGTTTCTCGCGCCGCTGGCGGCCAATATCCCGCTGTGCGCCCTGGCGGCGATCCTGTTCGTGGTGGCCTACAACATGAGCGAGTTGCACCACTTCAAGCGCATGGTGCAACGGGCGCCCCGGGCGGACGTGGCGATCCTGCTGTGCACCTTTGTCCTCACGGTGTTCAGCGACCTGGTGATCGCGGTGAATATCGGGGTGATCCTGGCGATGCTGCATTTCCTGCGGCGCATGGCCTCCTCGGTGGAGGTGCAACAGGTGGTGGAACAGGACCTGCAACACGAACTGCAGGGCAACGGCCAGCGCTACCTGCCGCCGGGCGTGCTGGTCTATGCCATCGAAGGGCCGTTGTTCTTCGGGGCCGCGGAGACCTTCGAGCGCGCCCTGGCCCAGACCCACAGCGACCCGCAGGTGCTGGTCATTCGCCTGAAACACGTGCCCTTCATGGACATCACCGGCTTGCAGACCCTGGAGGAAGTGATAGGCGAGCTGCACAAGCGCGGGATAGTGGTGAAGCTGTGCGAAGCCAACCTCAAGGTGCACACCAAGCTCGAGCGGGTCGGCATCCTGCACGCCATCGGCACGCAAAACTATCACCGGGACCTGCCGGAGGCGTTGCAGAGCGAGCGCCCTGCCCGCCATCCGCTGGACACCTCCACGCCTCCATGAACGACAACGCGCGGCATCTGGGGCCGCGCGTTGTCGTAAGGTCTTTCGCGAGCAAGCTCGCCCCTGCCGGGAGGAATCAGGCGAGGCTCTTGCTTACCACTTCGAAGACATCGCTGGACAGCTCGCCGGAAGCCCGGATGCGTTCCAGTTCGCCTTTCATCAACGCCTGACGGGCGCTGTCGTATTTGCGCCAGCGGGTCAGCGGCGCCAGTTGTCGCGAGGCGATCTGTGGGTTGAAGCCGTTGAGCTGGATCACCAGATCGGCCAGGAAGCGGTAGCCGGAGCCGTCCGCCGCATGGAAGTTGATCAGGTTCTGGCCGGCGAAGGCGCCGATCAGGGCACGGACCTTGTTCGGGTTCTTGATGTTGAACGCCGGGTGCTGCATCAGCGCCTTGACCCGCTCCAGGCCACCGGGCAGCGGGCTTGCGGCCTGGACGCTGAACCACTGGTCCATGACCAGGGCGTTGTCCTTGAAGTGCTCGGCGAACACCGCCAGGGCCTTGGCCTTCTCGGCCTCGAACGGCGAGTTGACCAGCACCGCCAGGGCCGTCAGGCGCTCGGTCATGTTATCGGCGGCGTCGAACTGCTCGATGGCGGCCGCCAGCACTGCCGGCTTCTCGGTGAGCATCAGGTACGACAGCGCGATGTTCTGCAGGGCGCGACGGGCAAAGTGCACGGACTCGGCGACATAGTCGAGGCTGCGGGACACTTCACGATTGGCCTGGTAGCGCTTCCACAGGGCGTCGAACAGGCTGTCGGCCAGTTGCTGGCGGGCGAACTCGCGCGCTACGTGAATGGCCTCGACATCCGCCACTTCGCTGATTTCGGTGAGGTAGGCCTCCCCCGGCAGCGAGAGCATCTCGGCGACCATGGCCTGATCCAGGCTTTCGTCCGCCAGGACCGTGCCCAGGGCGGTGACCAGGCGCGGGTCCATCTGCAGCGCCTGGCCCTGCTGATGCTGGGCAATCAGGTCCTGCAGCACCTGCACCGCCAGCTGCTGGCCGGCGTCCCAACGGTTGAAACCGTCGCTGTCGTGCTGCATGAGGAACATCAGCTGGTCGCGGTTGTACGGGAAGCTCAGCTTCACCGGCGCCGAGAAGCCCCGCAGCAGGGACGGCAGCGGCTGTTCGGCGACGTCGACGAAGGTGAAGGTTTGCTCGGCCTCGGTCACCGAAATCACCCGGGAAGTGCCTTGCGCGGCGGCTTCGCCGGCAAGACGCAAGGCCACGGCCGCGCCCTTGGCGTCCAGCAGGCCCAGCTCGACCGGAATCACGAACGGCAGTTTTTCCACCTTGTCCGGGGTTTGCGGGCAGCTCTGGCGGAAGGTCAGGCTGTAGGTCTGCGCCGCCGCGTCATAGGCCTCGCTGACCGCCAGGCGCGGGGTGCCGGCCTGGCTGTACCAGCGCTTGAACTGGCTGAGGTCGATGCCATTGGCGTCTTCCATGGCCTTGACGAAATCGTCGCAGGTCACGGCCTGGCCGTCGTGGCGCGCAAAGTACAGGTCGCTGCCCTTGCGGAAGCCTTCGGCCCCCACCAGGGTATGGATCATGCCGACCACTTCCGAGCCCTTCTCGTACACGGTCAGGGTGTAGAAGTTGGAGATCTCGATAAAGCTTTCCGGGCGCACGGCGTGGGCCATGGGGCCGGCATCCTCGGCGAACTGGTGGGTGCGCAGGTAGGCCACGTCCTGGATGCGCTTGACCGTGCGCGAGTTCATGTCCGCGGAAAAACCGGCGTCGCGAAACACGGTGAAGCCTTCCTTGAGCGACAGCTGGAACCAGTCGCGGCAGGTCACGCGGTTGCCCGACCAGTTATGGAAGTATTCGTGGGCGACGATCGCCTCGACCCGCTGGTGCGCGGCGTCGGTGGCGGTTTCGGCGCGGCCCGGACCGGCAGTTGGCGCCTGGGCCTGGCGATCTGGGCGGCCCTGGCGGTCGTGGCGCTGCTGTTCTGGTACGGGCAACGGGCCGCCATGCC
>NZ_JBNNVU010000053.1:0-38537 GCF_050280705.1 Pseudomonas sp. NPDC089530
GCAACGAGATAACACAGCGAACCGGCCCCCGGCCGGCGCTGCAAAAGCTGTTTGCTGTACCGGTAGAACAACTATAAAAAACCGCCGTGGCGTGTCTTTGAACCTGCCAGGTTGAAAAACATGACCTGCCCTGAGCGTCCATCGACCTCAGCGACAGGCGCTCGCCCCCCCTTTTGGCTGACAAGGAGAACCTCTTCATGGAGATTGAAGAATTCGGCTACAAACAGGAACTCAAGCGCGGCCTGACGCTGCGCGACCTGGTGGTCTACGGGATGATTTTCATGATTCCCATCGCCCCGTTCGGGGTCTATGGCTACGTGAACCAGGAGGCCCCGGGAATGGTGCCGCTGGCGTACGTCATCGGCATGCTGGCGATGCTCTTCACCGCCCTCAGCTACGCCAGCATGGCCCGCGCCTTTCCTATCGCCGGCTCGGTCTATTCCTACGCCCAGCGCGGGCTCAACCCCCATGTCGGGTTCATCGCCGGCTGGCTGATGCTGCTCGACTACCTGCTGATTCCGCCGCTGCTGTACGTCTACGCGGCCATGGCCCTGAACCATCTGTACCCGGACATTCCCAAGGTCGGCTTCATCCTCGCGTTCCTGGTCAGCGCCACCTTCGTCAACCTGCGCGGCATCACCTTCACCGCGCGGATGAACATCCTGTTCCTGCTGGCGCAGCTGGTGGTGCTGGGGATCTTCCTGTTCTACGCCTGGAACGCCCTGCACGGCGGCGCCGGTAACGGCCAGCTGACCCTGGCGCCGCTGTACAGCCCGGAACACTTCCACTTCGGCCTGCTGATGCAGGGCGTGTCGATCGCCGTGCTGTCGTTCCTCGGCTTCGACGCCATCTCCACCCTGGCCGAAGAGATCAAGCATGAGCCGGGCCAGAGCGTCGGCCGCGCGGCCATGATCACCCTGCTGGTGATGGGCGCGATCTTCGTGGTGCAGACCTGGATCGCCACCGACCTGGCCGCCGGCATGGGCTTCAAGTCGGCGGACACGGCCTTCTACGAGATCGCCGAAATCGCCGGCGGCAGCTGGCTGGCCACCCTGACCGCGGTCGCCACCGCGCTGGCCTGGGGCGTGGCGGTGGCCGTCACCTCCCAGGCCGCGGTGTCGCGCCTGCTGTTCGGCATGGCCCGCGACGGCCAGTTGCCGAAGGTCCTGGCCAAGGTCCACCCCACCCACAACACGCCGCATATCAGCATCTACCTGGTGGCCGTGCTGTCGCTGCTGATCTGCTACCTGTTCATCAACTCGGTGGACACCCTCACCTCCCTGGTGAATTTCGGCGCCCTGAGCGGTTTCATCCTGCTGCACCTGACCGTGATCAACCACTACTGGCGCCGGCAGAAATCCGCCCAAGTGGTCAGGCACTTGATCTGCCCGGTGATCGGTTTCCTGATCGTCTGCGCGATCCTGTACAACATGGGGGTCGATGCGCAGAAACTCGGCGGCATCTGGATCGCCATCGGCCTGGTCTACCTGTTCTGCCTCAACAAGCTGGGCGCCCGCACGGCGCTGGCCGAACCCCTTTAATCGATACCCACGGCCGCCGGGGCACCACGAAGGTGCCCCGGCCAAGCCGAGCGGGCGCCGCCAGGTGCCCGCGTGCCACCGCCCGCGCGGGCAGTGGCAGCAATGCGTGGAAACCGACAGTGATTGTCAGGTTCGACGCCCCGGGCCTCGCGCCCAGGCGCCGATCATTTTGATACAGGAGTACATCCATGCTGGTCTTACGCCCAGTTGCGCCAGACGATCTGCCGGAGTTGCAACGGCTGGCCCGTGAAAGCCTGGTGGGAGTGACGTCCCTGCCGGACGATCGACAACACCTGTTGGACAAGATTCTCGACTCCTGCGCCTCCTTCGCCGCCGACGTACAGGCGCCGGGGCCGGAGAACTATTTCTTCGTCCTCCACGACCCGGCCAGCGGCCGCTTGCGCGGCTGCTCGGAAGTCCTGGCCATGGCCGGGTTTTCCGCGCCCTTCTACAGCCTGCGCAACCGGCCCTTCGTCAGCAGCTCCCGGGAGCTGAACGTGCAGCACGGCGTGCCGACCCTGTCGCTGTGCCAGGACCTGAGCAACCACAGCCTGCTGCGCGGCTTCCATGTCGATGCGGACCTGGTCGGCACGCCGCTGGCGCAAATGCTCTCCAGGGCCCGCCTGCTGTTCATCGCCGCGCACCCATCACGCTTCGCCGACACCAGCATCACCGAGATCGTCGGCTACTGCAGCGACGAAGGTCATTCGCCGTTCTGGGACGCCCTGGGCAAGCACTTCTTCGACCTGCCCTACGTCGAGGCCGAACGCCTGTGCGGCCTGCAGGACCGCAGCTTCCTCGCCGACCTGATGCCGCAGTACCCGATCTATATCCCGATGCTGCCCAAGGCGGCCCAGGACTGCATCGGCCAGGTCCACCCCCAGGGCCGCGAGGCGTACGAGATCCTGCGGCGCGAGGGTTTCGAGGCCAATCACTACGTCGACCTGTTCGACGCCGGTCCGACGCTCTACGCCCGCCACAGCAGCGTTCGCTCCATCCGCCAGAGCCAGGTGGCCAGCGCCTGCCCGGGCCAGCACAGCGGCAACGGCCGGGCCTGGCTGGCGAGCAACGAGGGGCTGGCGCAGTACCGGGCGATCCTGGTGCACCTGGACGAGGCGCCGGGAGACCTGGTCAGCCTCGACCCCGAGATGCTCCAGGCCCTGCAACTGCAACCCGGCGACCCGGTACGGCTGGTCGCCCTATGAACCCCGGACACCTTGGTATCGGCGGCCTGCACAGGCGCGCAGAAGGAGCTGCATCATGATCGTTCGCCCGGTACGCGTGACCGACCTGCCCGCGCTGATGACCCTGGCCCAGCGCGCCGGCCTGGGGCTGACCAGCCTGCCGGCCAACCACGAGCGCCTGAACCACCGGATCCGCTGGGCCCAGCGGACCTTTGCCGAACAGGTGGAACGGGCCGACGCCGACTACCTGTTCGTGCTCGAAGACGACGACCAGCGCGTGATCGGCATCAGCGCCTTGAGCGGCGCCGTGGGCCTGCGCGAACCCTGGTACAGCTACCGGCTCGGCATGACCGTCAGCTCGGCACCGCACCTGGGCATCCGGCGGCAGATCCCGACCCTGTTCCTGAACAACGAAATGACCGGCCAGTCGGAGCTGCGCTCGCTGTTCCTGTGCCCCGAGCGGCGCCGTGGCTGCAACGGCCGGCTGCTGTCCCTGGCGCGCCTGCTGTTCGTCGCCGAGTTCCCACACCTGTTCGGCGACAAACTGATCGCCGAGCTGCGCGGCAAAGGCGACGAGAACGGTTGCTCGCCGTTCTGGAACAGCCTGGGCCGGCACTTCCTGCAGATGGATTTCGTCCAGGCCGACCACCTGGCCAGCCTGGGCCACAAACCCTTCATCGCCGAACTGCTGCCGCGCCAGCCGTTGTACACCTGCCTGCTCAGCCAGCCGGCCCAGGCGGCGATCGGCCAGGCCCACGAAAACGCCGAGGCGGCCCTGGGCATCCTGCGCCAGGAAGGCTTTACCCATCATGGCCATATCGACATCTTCGATGGCGGGCCGGTGATCGAGGCCGAGGTCGGCAAAGTCCGCGCGATACGGGAAAGCCAGGTCTTGCCGCTGCTGGTCGGCACCCCGGACGACGACGCGCCGACCTGGCTGATCCACAACCGCCGACTGGAAAGCTGCCGCGTTACCAGCGCCCGGGGCCGCCTGATCTCCGGCTGCCTGCTGGTGGATCGCCTGTGCGCCAAGCGCCTGCAACTGCAACCCGGCGACCTGGTGCGCGCCGTGCCGCTGCAGGCCACCCAGGCCAAGGCCGCGGCGGCCTGAAGCCCGGGGATCACCGGCTCATTCGAGCCTGAACGCCTCGTCCAGCGGCACGCGGTAACCGTTGGCCAGGCGATTGGTTTCGTTGGCCATGCCGACCACCGCCTGCAACTCGCCGAACATCGCCTCGCTCATCCCCGCCTTGCGCGCCGCGGCGGTATGCGAAGCGATGCAATAGGGGCAGTTGTTGGTGACACTCACCGCCACGTAGATCAGCTCCTTGGTCAAGGCATCCAGCGCCCCCGGCGCCATGACCTCCTTGAGACTCTCCCAGGTACGACGCAAGGTCGGCGGATGCGCCGCCAGGCACTTCCAGAAATTGTTCACCTGCTCGACCTGCCGGGTACGCATGATGTCATCGAACACCGCGCGCACCTCCGGGCTGGCGTCGGCGTATTCGGTGAGGTGGTTGTGGCTCATTGAAGACTCCGCGGTAGAGGACGAAGCCGTCGAGTATAGACCGCAGAATCCGGGGTGCCCGTGCGCCCTGCACCGCCCTGTAGCCGCTGCCGAGCCCTGGCGAGGCTGCGATAGGACCGAAGGTCCTCCAGCGGTCTCAAGACCCTGCGCCCGCTGCGTCGGAATGCCGCCCAGATCGATCGCCGTCGCAATCAATGCCTCCCCGACAACTCCATAATCATCCGCGCCAGCAAATAAATCCGCGGCGCCACACTGTCGACCTCCGCATATTCCTCCGGCGTATGAATATTGCCGCCAACAATGCCAAACCCATCCAGAGTCGGCGTCCCAACCCCCGCCGACAGGCTGGAATCCGCCGCCCCACCACTGCCCTCGATGGTCAGCGTGCGCCCCAGCTCGCCATAGATCCCCTGGGCCATGGCCACCAGCGCATCGGACTTCTCGGTCTGCGGCATCGGCGGCAAACCACGTTGCAGGCTGGTCTTGACCTCGGTGTCGGCAATCAACTTGTTGGCCGAGAGCCGCGCCAGGTCCCGCTCGATCCGGTCGAACTCCTCCGGCACCGCCGCCCGCACATCCGCCTTGGCCAGGGCCAGGTCGGGAATCACGTTGGTCCGGTCGCCGGCCTTGAACACCGTGAAGTTGATGGTGGTTTTCTTCTCCTCGTCCCCCAGCTTGCCCAGTTGCAGGATCTGGTGCGCCGCCTCCATTGCCGCGTTGCGCCCCAGCTCCGGCGCGACGCCCGCGTGGGCCGCCTTGCCCTTGACCTCCACCAACGCCGTGGCGCTGCCCTTGCGCCACACCACCAGGCCATCGGCCGGGCGCCCCGGCTCCAGGTTGAGGGTCACGTCGTGGGCCTTGGCGGTTTTCTTGATCAGCTCGGTGGCAATCTCCGAGCCGGTTTCCTCGCTGGCATCGAGCAGGAAAGTGATCTGCGCATAGTCCTTGAACTTGAGGTTATCCAGGACCTTCAGCGCATAGATCCCGGCGACGATGCCACCCTTGTCGTCCATCACCCCCGGACCGTAGGCGCGGCCATCCTGGAGGCGGAACGGCCGCTCGGCCGCGGTGCCTTCCTTGAACACCGTGTCCATGTGCGCCATCAGCAGGATCTTCGCCTTGCCGGTGCCCTTGAGGGTGGCCAGCACATGGCTGCCGCCGGCAGCGCCGTTGGGGACTTTCTCGATGCTGGCGCCGAGCTTCTGCAGCTCGGCGATGGCGATGTCGCCGACCTGGTTCAGCCCGGCCTCGTAGCCGGAACCGGAGTCGATGTTCACCAGGCGCTCCAGCAGTTTCAAGGCGTCGCCCTGGTACTGCCGGGCATCGTTGTGCACTTGTGGGTGGGGTTCGGCAAGCGCGTGGGTGACCGGCAGGCCGAGGGCAAGGCTCAGGGCGAAGCCCAGGCCGATACGGGCGGCCAGCAGCGAACGAGGGGCAGTCAGCGTCATGAATCGATCCTTGTTTCGTGTCGGAAGGTGCCCGCCCACCCTACCTGACAAATCCAGCCCCCTCCATGCTGGCGCAATGCTGCGCGGCGGGCTTCACAACGAGCTCAGCAGGACCGTCGAAGAGCGGTCGCCACGGCGGCAACTGACCTTGTTGCGGCCGGTGGTTTTCGCCTCGTACAAGGCCTGGTCGGCATCGTTCAGCCAGTCCAGGGCATCGCTGTGTTCCGGGGAGTAAGCGGCCAGGCCGATGCTCAGGCTGACCTGCAGCGCCGGATTCTGCTCATAGTCCAACCCACCGAAACGGCAGCGCAAGGCGTCCATCAGCACCGCGGCATGCTCCAGCGGCACATTCGGCAGGATCACGCAGAACTCGTCGCCGCCGTAGCGCCCGACCTGGTCGCCGATCCGCAGGTTCTGCCTGAGCAGTTTGCTCAGTTTGCGCAGCACGATATCGCCGGCCACATGGCCGTAGGTGTCGTTGATGGCCTTGAAATGGTCGACGTCGATCAGCGCGATGGCACCGCCCTGGTTCGGGGCCTGGCGCCGGCACCGCTGGAACTCGATCTCCAGCAGGTCCTTCCAGGCCCCGTGGTTGAGCAGGCCGGTCAGGCTGTCGGTGCGGCTCAGGGCCAGCAGTTCGCGTTTGTGCCGGACCAGGACCTTGGCCTGCTGGTAACTGATCAACCCCAGGGCCAACGGGTACAGGGTCAGCATCGGCAGGCAGGCATAGAGTTGCAGCGGGCTGGTCTGGGCCACGAAGCCGAAACCGAACAGCAGCAGCGCCACGGCGATCCCCAGCACTTGCGCCACACAACCGGCGAAAAAGAAGCGCACGCCGCCCACGGCGATATTGTTCATCGCCGTCAGCGACAGGGTGGTAGTGGTCGGCAGCGGATTGAAGTGCATGGCCGTCACCCAGAAGCCGCCAAGGAAGGCGTCTACCAACAGGTTGCGGCGCTCGCCATAAAACGGCACGGGCGCACGGCGGGCCCACTGGAAGGCCAGGTGTGGCCAGACGAACGCATTGAACAGTATGAGTGCCCAGACCCAGGGTGACGGCTGCAACGGATACATGCCCGCCGCCACGCAGAAGAACCCCAGGGCCAGGCCCAGGATTCGCGATTTGTACAGCCTCCTGGCCAGTGAAAGTCCCTTTCCTCCATTGTGCTGCGTCAAGGCAAGGCGCCTCCGCTGAACCGTCCGCAAGCCGTCGATGGCCAGCGGGTGTGCCTTCGAAGTCTATCAGCGCATAGTCAGATCGCCATCACCGCTCGGCCCCTCGCCACCGCGACCATTCCCCCAGGGATGAACAAGGCCTCCACCAGCGGCCAATCCTTGAGGACACAGCCCGCCTGCATTCATTTGCAGAATGAAGTCCGGAAGAAACTTCGTTTGTCAGTGCCCCCCGTGCCGACCAGAATCAGCCTCAGCCAATACCCCTACTCTTTGTCTCACTACGCCGGGAATCCTTGTTTATGAGCCTGCAGAGCTTCGTCAGCCCAGACCTGATCCGCCAACGTTTTTCACGGGCGATGTCGGACATGTACCGCGAGGAAGTGCCGTTGTACGGCGCCCTGATGGAGCTGGTGGCCCAGGTCAACGCCGGGGTCCTGGAGCGCGCCCCGGCCATTGCCCGGCAGCTGCGCAGCACCGGCGAGATCCAGCGCCTGGACCTGGAGCGTCACGGCGCCATCCGGGTCGGCACCGCCGCGGAACTGGCGACCCTGAGCCGCCTGTTCGCGGTGATGGGCATGCAGCCGGTGGGCTACTACGACCTCACCCCGGCCGGGGTGCCGGTGCACTCCACGGCCTTTCGCGCGGTGCATGAAAGCGCCCTGCAGATCAGCCCGTTCCGGGTCTTCACCTCGCTGCTGCGCCTGGAGCTGATCGACAACCCGCAACTGCGCGACTTCGCCGAGTCGGTGCTGGCGCGCCGCAGCATCTTCACCCCCCGCGCCCTGGCCTTGATCGAGCAGGCCGAAGCCCGGGGCGGCCTCACCGAGCACGAGGCCCGGGAATTCGTCGAACAGGCCCTGGAAACCTTCCGCTGGCACCACAGCGCCACGGTCACCGCGGCGCAGTACCAGCAGTTGAGCGCCCAGCACCGACTGATCGCCGACGTGGTGGCCTTCAAGGGGCCGCATATCAACCACCTGACGCCGCGGACCCTGGACATCGACCAGGTGCAGACCCTGATGCCGAGCCACGGCATCACGCCCAAGGCGGTGATCGAAGGCCCGCCGCGCCGCGAATGCCCGATCCTTTTGCGCCAGACCAGCTTCAAGGCGCTGGAGGAAGCCGTGGCCTTCACCGACCAGCCCGACCGCCGCGGCAGCCACAGCGCGCGTTTCGGCGAAATCGAGCAACGCGGCGCCGCCCTCACCCCCAAAGGCCGGACGCTGTACGACCAGTTGCTGAACGCCGCGCGCGATGCCCTGGGGGATTTCCCCAGCGAAGCCAACGCCCAGCGCTACGACAGCCTGATGGCCGAGCACTTCCGGGCCTTTCCCGACAGCCACGAGGCCATGCGCGAACAGGGCCTGGCGTATTTCCGCTACTTCGTCAGCGACAAAGGCCTGGCCGCGCGCCAGCAGGCGGATCGACCGACGAGCCTGAAGGCCCTGATCGAGGCCGGTCATGTGCAGGCGCAACCGCTGGTGTACGAGGATTTCCTGCCGGTCAGCGCCGCCGGGATCTTCCAGTCCAACCTCGGCGACGATGCGCAAAGCCACTACGCTGGCCACTCCAACCGGCAGGCCTTCGAGCAGGCCCTGGGCCGCCGGACCATCGATGAGCTGCAGCTGTATGCCGACACCCAGCAGCGTTCGCTCCAGGAATGCGCTACCGCGCTGGGCCTGCCCGCACTCTGATATCCCCTCCCCCCAGCATCAGTCGAGATGGCTGATGCTGGCCCTTTTCCGCGCCAGCCTCCCGCAATAGCTACAGGGTGTTTCGACAGCCCCGATCGACAACATGTCGATACGAAAAGCCCCGCCTCGCCCACCGCTCCGTTGCTTACCTTTCCATGACGTCCTCAGGTGCACCGTCAGTCGCCTGGAAGGCGTGACACCTTTCCCTTTTGTCTCCAAATGGATACAGTCACTCATGGATTACGAGATCCTGCAGACGGCCGTCTTTGCCCGATGGCATGCCACCCTACGGGACCTGCGCGCCAGAATCGCCATCGCTCGGCGCCTCGAGCGGGCTTCGGCGGGCAACCTGGGCGATGTGAGAAACCTGGGCGGCGGCCTCTCGGAAATGCGCGTGAACACCGGGGCCGGCTACCGCGTCTACTTCACGGTTCGCGGCCACACCCTCATCGTCCTGCTGCTGGGCGGCGACAAGTCCACCCAGCCTGCCGATATCGCCCAGGCCCGTTCCCTGGCAAAGGAGTACTGAATATGTCCGACACACTGGTTCCCTTCGACATCGCTAGCCTGCTCGACAGCGACCAGGCGATCAGCGAATACCTGTCCCAGGTCCTGGCCGACGGCGATACCGATGAACTGATCCGCGCCCTGGGCCACGTCGCCCGGGCCCGGGGCATGGCGCAGATTGCCCGCACCACCGGCCAGGGCCGGGCCAGCCTCTACAAGGCCTTCGCCCCGGGGGCCAAGCCGCGTTTCGATACCGTGGTCAAGGTCATGCGCGCCCTGGGCCTGCAGCTATGCACCACGGTGCCCCGAGGCTGAACCCACCGCCAACGACGATGCGCGCCCCTGCACAATCCTGGGCACGGCAAGCAGACGACGAGATTGCCAGGCGGCTGGCGGGAGAAAAAAGCGGATGCGCCCTGTCAGCTTCTGACCTCGGGGATCAGGGCTGGATGAGCGGATTTGGAAGACATCATGGGGAGGAAACCCCGAAGAGGGTGTTCGCCCAGTGCTCTGGCCTGGCAATCCATGCACCGGTAAAGAGCCCTTGCACCGGGCGAACGAGAACTATTTTAATCGAACAGCAAAAGAAAGTCCGTGCACATATTCTGAAGAATTCTGAACACAAAGCAGGCGGAAAATTTTTCATTTCGCTCACTTTCGTTCAACTTTCACCAGGGACACCCCGGAATCCGACGCGCCGGCCGCCACAACGACCGGCACGGATTGCCGTCAACCTTTGTGCTTTGTAGTGACTTGCAACACATCGGTATAGGTCACCACCACGCTCTGCCCGACCTTGAGGTCTTTCAGGCGGGCCTGGACTTCCGGTTTTTCCACGTCCAGGACCTTCTTGTTGCCTGCCGGGCCCATGAAGGTCAGCCGGTTTTTCTTCAGGTCGATGGCGGTGATCTTCAACTGCACCTGTACCTGGCGATAGGCTTCGCCGCCCGGATTGGGGCTGCCCTCGACGGCGCGAGCCACCCCGCTACTCTCGGCCGACCCCGGCAGGCCTTTGTCCACGTCGGTATCCAGTACCGCCACCACTGCGCGGGTGACCCGCACATTGACCTGATCGCCCACCTTCAGGTTGTTCAGGTTCTTGGCCTTGTCGCTGAGCTGGACATGCACCGGTTGGCCCTGGGCGCCTTCCAGCACCACGCGATGCTGGGCAGCATCCACGGAAAGCACTTTGGTCACCAGTTCATCGGCCAGCACGGTGCCGGTCAACGGAATCTCGTCGGCGACGGCAGGCAGGCTGGCAGCGGACAGCAGAGTGGCCAAGGCAACGGCCTTGGCCAGTGAATGAAGCGGCTTCATAGAAGTTCATCCCTGTGTAATTGAAAACAAGACCGCGCCTTTCAGATGCACGGTGACGCTTGAGCATAGACGCCGCCGAGCACTTCACCGTGCTTGACATCAGTTTGTTGCGATACCGCCCACGCCCTTCAGTAACCGGTCATCTCCAGATAACCGCTGCCCGTATGGCTGCCGCTCAGTTGCACCGGCCCCTCCCAATAGGGAATGCGCAGGTTCATCCAGGCCTGGGGGTTGAGCGCCTGGGCGCTGACATCGAGCCCACGACCGGGAATGCGCAAGCGCCAGCGGGTGGGCAGGGTGCGCCCCGCCACCTTGGAGTCCTCCAGCGGGCTGAGCTGGATCTCGTCCTTGTGCAAGGTCTGCGTATGGCCGTCGGGGTCGATCCAGGTGCCGGTGATATAGGGCGGCCGGTCGCGCTCGCGCACCCGGAACAGCATCAGCCGCGCGCCGCTGTCCAGGTGCAGGGAGAACCAGTCCCAACCGCTCTGCCCGGCCGCCAGCGGTTGGCTGCTCCACTCGCGGTCGAGCCAGGCCGGGCCGCTGACCTCGTAGGTCTGGCCGTCGATCTGCAAGCTGCCGGTGGCCTGGAAAAACGGCTGGCTGTAGTAATAGGAGGCCTGGCCCTGCTCGGACTTGCGGCTGTAGCCCGCCTCGCCCTGGAGCACCGGCGGTTGGCCGCTGCGCAGCTGCAAGCGGTAGCTGAAACCCGGTCCGCTGGCCTGCACCTGCATCCGGGCCAAAGGGTCCGCGCCGGCGGACTGGCTGCTCAGGCGCCAGTCGTCGATCCAGGCCGTGAACGGCCGCACCGTCACCCCCGCCTGCCCCACCCCGCCCCGGGCGTAACGCTCGGCGGCGTGATGCGCAGTGGTCGAGGTCGCCGCGGCATGGCCCAGCCAGACATTGGGCGCCTGCCAGCCGAGCTGGTCGGGCTCGGCGCGCAAGGCGCTGCGGAACAGCGTCCACTGCACGCCGAAACGCTGGCCGTCACTACTCTTGAGGTCGGCGGTGAGGTACCACCACTCGATGCGAAAACCGTCATGGGCGCCATGGTCGGCGGGAAAGCTGAAAGCCCGCCCCGGCAGCACCTGGGTGAAGGCTCCGGCCTCCTCCCCCAGGCCGGCGAACCCCTGCTCCGGTTCAGCGCCTTTATCGCAGCCGCCCAAGGCTGCCAGCAGGAACAGGCCCAACAGCCGATCAAGCTTCATAGGCGAAGGTCCTGAGCAGGTCCGCCGGTTGGCTGCGGTACAGCCGCAGCAACGGCCAGGCCGAAGCCAGCAGCGTGGCCAGCACCGCCAGGGCCAGCAATTGCAGCAGTTGCAGGGGGAACACCCGCAGCGGCAGGCGCCAGCCGAACGCCTGGACATTGATCACCGTGTCCAGGCACCAGGCCAGGGCGATGCCCAGGGGCACTGCCAGCAGCAGCGTCAGCAGCGCCAGCAGCCAGGTCTGCCCGAGGTTGAGCAGCATCAACTGGCGCCGGCTCACCCCCAGCGCCCACAGCGGTGCGAGCTGGCCAAGACGACTCTGGCTCTGGGTCAGCAGGCTGATGAACAGGGCCACGCCGGCTACCCCCAGGGTCAGGCTGTTGAGCGCGGCGGTGGCGGCGAAGGTGCGCTCGAACACCTGGCCGGACCAGCCCTTGAGCTGGGCCTGCTCGACGATGCGGCTGTCGTCGAGGCCAAAGCGCTGCTGCAAGACGCTCGCCAGCGGCGCCACGGCGGCCGGTTCCATGCGCAGGTTGAAACGGTTGGGCGTCAGCTGCGGCCAGTGCTGCAGCAGGTGTTCGGCATTCACCAGCAGATGGCCCCGGGGGTTGCCGTAGTCGGCATAGATCGCCACCACTTGCGGCGCCCACTGGCCTTGGGGAACGGGGATGCTCAGATGATCGCCGAGCCGCACCTTGAGCCGCCGCGCCGTCTGCTCGCTGAGCATCAGGGTGTCAGCGCTGGCCAGTTGGCTCCAGGGCTGTTCACTTGAAGCTTCGAGCAACGGCCAGTGCTGGCGATAGCTGGCATGGTCGATCACCCCGTACAGGTCCGCCGGCCAGCCTTGCAGTGGCAGCGCCACCTGCCAGACCGGCAGCACCGCGGCAATGCCCGGCTGCTCCGGCAGCCAGCCTTGCAGCTCCCGGGCCTGGTCCGGAGTCTGCGGGTTGAGGTAGAGCTCGGCGCTCAGGCGCTGTTCCAGCCAGTCGTCGAAGGTCTGGCGAAAGCCGGCGGTCATGCTGCCGGCGCCGATATTCGCCGCCAGGGCCAGCAGCAGCGCCATCAACGCCAGGCTCAGGGCCGGCAACTGCTGCCGGCAATCGGCGACGAACCACTGCCCGAGCACCGAGCGGCTGCGCCCGAGCAAAAGGTTAAGCAGCCCAGCGAGCAATACCGGCAAGCCCAGGGCCGCCCCCAGCAGCAAACCGGCCAGCAACACGAAACCGCTGCCCAGGCTGTCGCCCCAGATCCAGGCCGCCCCCGCCAGCAGCAACAGGCCACTGGCGACCCAAGCCTGGCGCCGCAACCAGCGCGCATAGGCCTGGTGCCAGGCCTGGGGATCCGCCAACGCCAGCAGCGGCAAACGCGCCGCCCGCAGCAGACTGTTGGCCCCCGCCAGCAAGGCGCCGAGCAGGCTCAGGCCGATGCCGCTCAGCCACCAGCCGGGGCTGAGGCTCAACTGCCCCGCCACCTCGGCGCCGTACAGGCCACGCAGGCTAGCGGCGACATCCGGCAGCAGCACGCTGGCCAGCAGGTAACCGCTGAGCACCCCGGCCAATCCGCCGAACAAGGCCAAGCCACCCAATTCGATCGCCAGGCAGGCGATCAGCAGCCGCGCGCTGACCCCGCAGGCGCGCAGGGTGCGCAGCAGGCCGCGCCGCTGCTCCAGGGCCAGGCCGATGGCGGCATGCACGATAAACAGGCCGACCACGAACGACAAAAAGCCGAGAGCGTCGAGGTTCAGATGAAAACTCTCGGTCAGGCGCGCCAGATCGCTTTCTTCGCCGCCGCGCTTGAGCACCAGCAGGCCCTGGAACGCCTCGGGCAAGGCCGGAGCACGGGCAGCGAAATCCGCCGGCAACAGCAGACGCGACAGCTGCTGCGGCAACCCCAGCAGCGGCTGGGCAAAACCGATATCCATCAGCAGCAACCCCGGCGCCATGTCCCTCTGGACGTGCAGCGGCGGCAGGCGCTGGCCGCTCGCGGTCGTCGGTCGATCGCCTTCGCGGTAGCCGAGAGCATGCAAGGTTTGCGGGGCGATCCAGGTAGTGCCCGGCGGGCTGAAGAATTCGACCATGCGCTTGGTGTCCAGCACCTGACCGGCCACCGCCGAACCGGCCGGCAACGACAACGGCTCGATCCCCAGCAATTGCAAACGCTGCTGTTCATGGCCCTTGAGCGTCACTCGCCCCTGCACCACCGGCGACACCGGCCAGCCGGCCCGGCGCAGGCCGACAAATACTTCTTGGGAAAACGGCGCACCGTTGGCCGTGGCCAGGCTGGCCTGGGGGGCGCCGCCGATCAACTGGCTGGCCTTGGCGTAACTGTCCCGCGCCTGAGTGTTGAGCGCCTGCACCCCGGTCAGCAGGCTGGTGGCCAGCCACAACCCGGTCAGCACACTGAAAAACTGCACCGGGTGCCGCCGCCAATGACTGAGCAGCGCCCGCAGGCCAAGCCAGAAAACCCGCACCTCAGCCCTCGCCCGCCAGACGCCCGCCGTGCAACAGCGCGATCCGCCCCAGGCGGCTGGCCACCTGCTGGCTGTGGGTGACCATCAACAAACTGGTAGGCGTTTCCGCCAGCAACTCCAGCAACAACTGCAACACCTCGTCACTGGTGGCCTCGTCGAGGCTGCCCGTGGGCTCATCCGCCAACAGCAACCGCGGCTTCGCCGCCAACGCCCGGCCCAGCGCCACCCGCTGCTGCTGACCGCCAGACAACTGCTCCGGATAACGCCGCAACAGATCCCCCAACCCCAACCGCTCCACCAACTGCGCCTGCCAGCGCGAATCAAAACGCCCCGCCAGCTTCGCCTGAAACCCCAGGTTGTCCTCCACCCGCAGGCTGCCGATCAGATTGAACTGCTGAAACACCAGCCCAACCTCGGTCCGCCGCCAATTGGCCAACTGGTGCTCGCTCATCCGCTCAAGCTGCTGCCCGCCAATACAGATGCTGCCGCGATCGACCTTGTCCAACCCGGCGATCAAATGCAGCAAGGTGCTCTTGCCACTGCCCGACTCCCCCATCAACGCCAGGCTCTGGCCCTGTTCCAGGTGCAGGTCGACGCCCTGCAACACCGCCAATGGGCCTTGGGGCGTGGGGTAGCTTTTGCAGACGGCTTGTACATCGAGCATGGGTTGGCTCTGGTAACGGGGGGGCAGGCTCAAGGATAGCGCTTGGCCTCATCAGCCGCTCCTGAGGCATTCGCTCAACGGTATGTTCGAACCTGGGATGGGCAATGGCTGCCCATCCTGGCTAAAGGCGACCCCATGAACATGCCTGGAGATAACTGTGGCGCCGCGCCGGCGATCCATCCATAACGTCCGGCGTAGCATCACTCCCACAGGCAGGCTCCGCGGGCAGCCCCTGGTCGGCGGTCGTTACTCCGGTTGCTGCACGGTACGCAGATAGGGTTTCAACGTCTTGAAGCCTTGCGGGTATTTCTTCCTGGCGTCCTCGTCGGATACCGAGGTCGGAATGATCACATCCTCGCCCGGGCGCCAGTTCACCGGGGTGGCGACGGTGTGCTTGGCATTCAATTGCAGGGAGTCGAGCAGGCGCAGCACTTCATCGAAATTGCGCCCGGCGCTCATCGGGTAGACCAGCATGGCCTTGACCTTCTTGTCCGGGCCGATGATGAACACCGAACGCACGGTGGCGTTGTCCACGGCGGTGCGCGCGCCCCCGCTGGCATTGGGGTGGATCATGTCGTAGAGCTTGGCCACCACCAGGTTTTCGTCGCCGATCATCGGGTAGTTGACCGCATGCCCCTGGGTCTCCTGGATGTCACCGACCCAGGCATGGTGGTCGCTGACCGGATCGATGCTGAGCCCGACAATCTTGGTGTTGCGCTTGTCGAACTCCGGCTTGAGCCTGGCCATGTAACCGAGCTCGGTGGTGCACACGGGGGTGAAGTCTTTCGGGTGCGAGAACAGGATCGCCCACTTGTCGCCGATCCACTCGTGGAAGTGCAGCGGACCTTCGGTCGTGTCGGCGGTGAAATCGGGTGCTTCGTCGCCAATGCGGATTGCCATGTTTGGTCTCCTTGCAGTGACTGGGAGGGCAGCTGTCAGGGTGCTGACGGCCGTTCCGGCAGCGTTCGGGTATCTTGCGAACCTGTCGGCGCCAGTCAGTATAGGAGACCCGCCAGGGCCGGGTGACTGCCGTCAAAAAAGCCCGGCACGGGAGCCAAACCACAAAATGGTCCATAGGCAGCCATGATGACAACCGGCGGCAAACCGCCAAAAGCGGGTATTGAAGTGCTGGACCCATGCAGATGAAACCGCCAGGTGAAACAAGCGCGAAAAATACCTGCCGACGGCTATCAAATGCTTCTAGACGCTGACGCTTGGCAATCAGGCGTGTCTAGATCACACCGATGAAAAGCGCTTGCGATAATCGCTTGGACCAACCCCAAGGCGCCGCATGAATGCCCTCCTGAACCCGTCCGTATTGGCATAGCCGACGGTATCGGCCAAGCGCTTGAGGGATACGTCCGAGTCTTCGATAAGCCGTCTGGCCGCATCGATGCGGGCCAGTTCCACAAATTCGGCCGGGGTCGAACCGGCTTCGGCCTTGAAGGTGCGAGCGAAGTTGCGCTCGCTCATGCCGGCGCGGGCGGCCAGGATGGGTACGCTCAAGTCGGCCTTCAGGTGCTCCACCACAAATTCCTGCACCGCTCTGATCACGCTGCGTTCGGCGGTCTGTGCCGCCAATTGCGCACTGAATTGCGATTGCCCGCCAGGCCGCTTGAAGAACATCACCATTTCACGGGCAACGCTGAGCGCAAGTTCCCTGCCGTGGTCTTCTTCGACCAGCGCCAAAGCCAGGTCCATGCCCGCCGTGACCCCCGCCGAGGTGTAGAGGTTGCCATCCTTGATATAGATGCTGTCCGGATCGACGTGGGTGTGCGGGTGTTCCTTCGCCAGTTTTGCGCTGGAATTCCAGTGAGTGGTGACACGGCGTCCGTCGAGCAGGCCCGCGGCGGCCAGCAGAAAGGCGCCGCTACAGACTGAGCCGATGCGACGCACGGATTTCGCCTGCCGGCGTAGCCAATCTTGCAGGGCCGGGTCATGGGCGATTTCGTCGATGCGTGGGCTGCCGGCCACGAGCAAGGTGTCGATCTTGCCTTTACAGGTTTCGAAGGTTTCGTCGATGCCAAGCTTCAAACCGCTCGAGCCCTCGATCATCCCCTTGCGGGTACCGATGACCTCGACCCGGTAGGCGCGCGGATTGCCCAGTAGCTTGGCTGCTTCGGCGAAGACGTCGGCGGGGCCGACCACGTCCAGCAGTTGCACGCCGGGAAAGGCCAGGAGGGTTATGCGCATGCTGTCTGTCCTCGTCGAGCAATTGGCTGAATACGTCGCATCATGACCATTTCAGCCAGCGACCGATTGGCTGAAAATAGCTCCAACAGCAAATTCAGTCAAACGAGAGACTGCCATGAACACCGCATACAACCCCACCGTCGCTGCAGCTCAGCCAGTAACCGCCAGCAAGACATCGATCAAGAACCTGCCGATCAATCTGTTCGGTTCAGTCATGGGTTTGGCCGGCCTGGGACTGGCCTGGCGCTTGAGCGGTCAGTATTACGGCGTCGGCGGTACATTGGGCGAAGCGATTGGCGTGCTCGCCGGCCTGGTGTTCGTGCTGCTGGCTTTGGGTTACCTGACCAAATGGATAAACCATCCGGAAGCGGTCAGGGCAGAGTTCGACCATCCGATCACCAGCAACTTTTTCGGCACCGTCGCCATTGCAGTCTTGTTGCTTTCCGCAGTCGCGGGGCCCCACAACGAATGGCTCGGACAGGCTCTCTGGATACTCGGTAGCGCACTGACGGTGTTGCTCGCAGGTCTCGTGGTTTCCCGTCTGTTGTCGGGCCCCCAGGATTCGTCGAATGCCGTACCCGCCTGGCTGATTCCAGGTGTCGCCACGCTCGATATCGCGTTGACCGGTGCGCACATGCCTATGGCCTGGGCTGCGGAGTTCAACCTGTTTGCGCTCGCCGTGGGTGCGGTGCTGGCACTGGTGTTCTTCACTCGGATCTTTTCGCGGCTGGTGCATGAGACACCTCTGGCCAAAGGCATGGTGCCCTCGCTGATGGTCCTGGTTGCACCGTTTGAAGTAGGTTTCCTGGCTTACACCAACGTGTTCGGCGAGATCGACCGATTTGCCAGCGTGTTGTTCTACTTCGGCCTGTTCCTGTTCGTGGTGTTGAGCGTCAAAGTGTTCCGTCGCGATGTGCCCTTTGCCCCTTCGTGGTGGGCAATCAGCTTTCCCATCGCGGCACTGAGCAATGCGGCACTGAAGTATGCACATGCCCAGGACAGCACCGTGCTGACGGTCATCGCCGCTGCGATTCTGCTGTTCCTCACGGTAGCGCTGACGGTGCTGTTGGTGAAAACCCTGATCAGCCTGTTCAGCGGCAAACTGTTGGCCAACTGACCCTTTACCTCCCTTTGGCGAGCCTTCATCGGCTCGCTTTTTTTTGCCCGCACAGGTGTCATCGAATGCCTTCAACACTTCGTGGTTACTGCCGATCTTTGCGTCTGCTGCGCAGCCGATCGCAGCCTCATTCTTCGGCAGCGGCTACATCGATGGTCACCCCCTAACACCCTGTGAAGGCTACTGAGCTTTCACAGGGTTTCATTAGAAAGCGCATTCAGCCTCAGGCCGGCCGGTAGGCCGCTGTCTTGCTTTTGCTTTGGCTTTTGATCTGGGCGCCCCGTTAACCACGATGGCCGAACGCAGGCATTGAGCCGTGGGTAACCCGGCAGGGATGCCGGGTTAGCCGCCATCAGGCCATGGATGGCCTGTGGCGGCGGCCCACGGATCAATGCCGGAGTGAGGGTATGCCGAGCCTAGGCGAGGCACCGAGTGGAGGGGCAGAGCGTTTTGGTTACTTTGGCGCTTTTCCAAAGTAACTCGCCGTCAGGGCGAAACCCTAGGCCGCCGTTACCGCAGCAACGGATATGTACACCATCCAGAAAATGCAGTGCCAGAGCCAACGCCATCGCGAGCAATCGAGCGTCGACCGGCTGCTCCTACAGGGGGTGGCGAGCGTCGCTAGCGCCGTAAAAACGCAAAATGTGCAGTGCCCTCCCCCCTCACCGCAACTGCAACGGGTCCACCAACCCGGCAGCGATAGCCATCCCCACCAGCTCCGGCAAATGCTCGGCCTGCATGCGCTTCATCACCCGCGACCGATACAGGTCGATGGTCTTGACGCTGACCCCCAGTTGCTCGGCGATCTCGCGATTGCTGTAGCCCTGCACCAACGGCAGCAGCACGTCCCTCTCCCGTGGCGTGAGGCTCTCCAGCCGCGCTTCGACCTGGGCCAGCCCGGCGTTGCGGCTGTGGCGGTCGTCGGCGCGGCGCAGGGCCTGCTGCACGCTGTCCAGCAGCAGTTGTTCGTTGTAGGGCTTCTCGATGAAGTCCACGGCGCCAGCCTTGAACGCCCGCACCACGATCGGCACGTCGGCGTGGCCGCTGACGAAGATCAGCGGCAAGTGGATATCCCGCTGGCGCAGCTCTTCCTGGACGTTGAGCCCGCCCATGCCGGGCATGCGCACATCCAGCAGCACACAGGCATCCAGGCCAGGGTCGCAATGTTCGAGAAACTCCCGGCCGCTGGTAAAGGGCACCGCCTTGAGGCCCACCGACTCCAGCAGCCAGACGGTGGAGTCGAGCATGCCCGGGTCGTCGTCGACCACGTACACCAGCTGCTGCGCCGCACTCGTCATTGCCTTGCTCCTGTTGTGGGATGGGAGGGTGAATCGGGGTCTGCCGGGGCCGTGGCCGGCAAGTGGCAGCACATCTTCAGGCCGCGGCTCTGGGGATGGGCCTGCAAGTCGCCGCCGAAGCCTTCGACAATACTGCGGCTCATGGATAACCCAAGCCCCAGACCGTTGGCCTTGCTGGTGTAGAACGGGGTGAACAGCTGCGGCAATTGCTCGACGGAAACTCCCGGGCCCTGGTCGCTGACGCTGACCCGAACCCCGCCCTCAGCCGCCGCTTCGGTGCCCAGGACGATCTGCGAGCCCTGCTGCGGATGCACCTCGCGATTGGCCTCGATGGCGTTGCGCAACAGGTTCAACAGCACTTGCTCCAGCAATACCCGGTCGGCATACACCGGCGGCAGATTATCCGCCAGGCGCAACTCGATCGTCACCTGGCAGGCCTGGGCCTCCCAGGCGCACAGGCGCACGGTTTCCCGGGCCACCTCGGCGATGTCCAGGGCCTGCACCCGGCGCCCGCCCTTGCGCAAAAAAGCCCGCAGACGCTTGATCACTTCGGCGGCGTGGGTGGCCTGCTCGGCGATCCGCTCCAGGCCCTGGGCGACCTTTTGCGCGGCCTGGGGCTGGGTCTCGAGATTTTGCAGATAACGCTGGCTGGCGTTGGCGTAATTGACCACCGCCGCCAGCGGTTGATTGATCTCATGGGCGATGCCCGAAGCCAGTTCGCCCAGGGTCACCAGGCGCGCGGTGTGGGCCAGTTCGTCCTGGTGGTGGCGCTGCTGGGCTTCGCGCAATTCCCGTTCGCTCTGGTCGTGGGCCACCAGGGAATAGAAGCGCTCGCCGCTGGCCGCCCGATGGGCCAGGAGCATCAGCGACACCGGCACCGAAGCGCCACCGGCCGGCGGTTGCAGACGTGCCTCGATGCTCCAGCGGCCGCTGCGCTCAGCGCGCTCCCAACCTTCGCGTTGCAGGCAGTGCAGCACCTCTTCGGCGAGGATCGCCGCCAGCTCCGGCATCGCCTGCCCGGCCGAAAGCCCCAGGGTGCGCCGGGCCGCCGGGTTGAGGTAGGTCACCGCGCCGCCGGGCTGGATGAACAGCACCGGGTCGGGATTGGCTTCCACCACTTCCGCCAGACGCCGCTTGTTCTCTTCGGCCTGGACCCGGGAGGTGATGTCCCGCGAGACCGCCACCACTTCCACCACCGTCCCGGTGTAGGTATCGCGGATCGCCCGGCAGGCGGTCTCGAACCACAGGTAATGGCCGTCGCGATGGCGGATGCGGTAGGTCATGGTGTGGTAGCCGTCCTGCTCCAGGGCGTCCCGGGCGCGCTGCGTCAGCCCGGCCAGGTCCTGGCTGTGGAACAGGCTGCGGGCCAGCAGCCCGCGCAACGCTTCGGGCCAGTAGCCGAGCAGGGTCCAGGAGGCCGGCGAGGCGTCGAGGAACGTGCCGTCCGGGGTGTGCCGGGAAATCAGGTCGGTGGTGTTCTCGGTGATCAACCGGTACAGGCGCCGGGCCTTGGCCGACTCGCGCTCGGCGAGGATCTGCGCCGTGGCTTCCTGGCCGCGGGCCAAAACCCGCTGCCTGTGCGGGTCGGGAATAAAGGTCCAGAGCAGCACCCGCTCGCCCCACTGCACCTCGACCTGCTCGATGGCCCGCTGCTGCTCCAGGCAGGCCCGGACCAGGGCCGCGGCATTGACCGGCAGCAAGACCGCGACTTCGCCCTGGGCCGCGTCATCCAGCCATTGCCGCAGCGCCGGGTTGAGGTCCAGCGGCCGCGCCTCGGCGTCCAGCAGCACACAGGGCTGCGGGTCGTGGCCGAGCCAGGGCGAATCCGGCAGCCGGCCTTCGCGCTGCAGCTGCAGCCAATGGTTCAAGTGAGGGGAGGTGGACATCGTCGATAAACCTGCGGGCCGGATCAGCGAATTATCAATATAGTATAAATACTATACAACTCAGGTAGTACTTCCATATCAACCGGCAGACAGTATATAAAAGCCCTCGGATAAGTCACCGAGCGCCTGCAAGCAGTCTCGGCCAATAGAGCTAACAATCAGCCACCGGGTACCCGAACCATGTCCATCTACGAGCAAGGCCTCGCGCCGACGGCCGTCAACCATATCGCCCTCTCCCCCTTGAGCTTCATCGAACGCACCGCCGCCGTTTACCCCGATTACCCGGCGGTGATCCACGGTTCGATCCGCCGCACCTGGGCCCAGACCTACAGCCGCTGCCGGCGCCTGGCCTCGGCCCTGGCCGGCCGCGGGATCGGCAAGAACGACACGGTGGCGGTGATGCTGCCGAACATCCCGGCCATGCTCGAAGCCCACTTCGGCGTGCCGATGATCGGCGCCGTGCTCAACGCCCTCAACGTGCGCCTGGACGCCGAAGCCATCGCCTTCATGCTGGCCCACGGCGAAGCCAAGGTGCTGATCGCCGACCGCGAGTTCCATCAGGTGATCCACGCCGCTATCGGCATGCTCGAGCACCCGCCGCTGGTGATCGACCTCGACGACCCCGAGTACGGCGAAGGCCAGCCGGTCAGCGACCTGGACTACGAGGCCTTCCTCGCCGAGGGCGACCCGGAGTTCGCCTGGCACTGGCCCGACGACGAATGGCAAGCCATCGCCCTGAACTACACCTCGGGCACCACCGGCAACCCCAAGGGCGTGGTCTATCACCACCGCGGCGCCTACCTCAACGCCCTGGGCAACCAGATGACCTGGGCCATGGGCAACCACCCGGTGTACCTGTGGACCCTGCCGATGTTCCACTGCAACGGCTGGTGCTACCCCTGGACCGTCACCGCCCTGGCCGGGGTCCATGTGTTTTTGCGCCGGGTCGACCCGCAGAAGATCCTCAACCTGATCCGCGAGCATCAGGTTACGCACCTGTGCGGCGCGCCGATCGTGCTCAATGCCCTGGTGAACATGCCGGACTCGGCCAAGGCGGCCATCGACCACCCGGTCGACGCCATGGTCGCCGGGGCGGCGCCGCCGGCCAAGGTGATAGGCGCCGTGGAGGAAATGGGCATCAAGGTGACCCACGTCTACGGCCTCACCGAGGTCTACGGGCCGGTGACCCTGTGCGCCTGGCACGCCGCCTGGGACGAGTTGCCGCTGGAGCAGCGGGCGCAGATCAAGTCGCGCCAGGGCGTGCGCTACCCGACCCTGGAAGGGGTGATGGTGGCCGACCCGAAAACCCTCGAACCCACGCCGCGCGACGGCCAGACCATCGGCGAGATCTTCATGCGCGGCAATACCGTGATGAAGGGTTACCTGAAGAACCCCAACGCCACCGCCGAAGCCTTCGAGGGCGGCTGGTTCCACACCGGCGACCTGGGGGTGACCCACCCGGACGGTTACGTGGAGATCCGCGACCGGCTCAAGGACATCATCATTTCCGGCGGCGAGAACATCTCCACCATCGAGCTGGAAGGCGTGCTCTATCGCCACCCGGCGGTGCTGGAGGCGGCAGTGGTGGCCCGGCCCGACGAGAAATGGGGCGAAACGCCCTGCGCCTTCATCACCCTCAAGGCCGATTACCAGCAGGTGCGCGAGGCCGAGATCATCGCCTTCTGTCGCGAACACCTGGCCGGTTTCAAGGTGCCGCGTACCGTGGTGTTCAGCCCGTTGCCCAAGACCTCCACCGGCAAGATCCAGAAGTTCGTCCTGCGCGACATGGCGAAAAATCTCTAGCCTGAATACATCACCGCCCTGGCCACGCCACCGATGTCGGTTCGACCTTTTCGATTCACACGAGGTTTTTGCGATGCCCGAATTCAACGCTCCCCTGCGCGATATGCGCTTCGTTCTGCATGAAGTGTTCAACGCGCCCAGGCTCTGGGCGCGGTTGCCGGCCCTGGCCGATACGGTGGATGCCGCAACCGCCGATGCGATTCTCGAAGAGGCGGCCAAGGTCACCGGCCAGCTGATCGCCCCGCTCAACCGCAGCGGCGACGAGGAAGGCGCTACCTGGCACAACGGCCAGGTGCGCACCCCGGCCGGTTTCAAGCAGGCCTACGCCACCTATATCCAGGGCGGCTGGGTGGGTTTGAGCGGCAACCCGGCCTACGGCGGCATGGGCATGCCGAAGATGCTCGCGGTGCAGTTCGAGGAAATGCTCTACGCCGCCAATTCCAGCTTCGCCCTGTATTCGGCCCTGAGTTCCGGCGCCTGCCTGGCCATCGACGCCCACGCCAGCGAAGCGCTCAAAGCGCTGTACCTGCCCCCCATGTACGAAGGCCGCTGGGCCGGCTCCATGTGCCTGACCGAGGCCCATGCCGGCACTGACCTGGGGATCATCCGTACCCGCGCCGAGCCCCAGGCCGACGGCAGCTACCGGATCAGCGGCAGCAAGATCTTCATCACCGGCGGCGAGCAGGACCTGACCGAGAACATCATCCACCTGGTGCTGGCCAAGCTGCCGGACGCCCCGGCCGGGCCCAAGGGCATCTCGCTGTTCCTGGTGCCGAAGATCCAGGTCGAGGCCAACGGCGCCCTGGGCGAGGCCAACGCGGTGAGCTGCGGCTCCATCGAGCACAAGATGGGGATCAAGGCCTCGGCCACCTGCGTGCTGAACTTCGACGGCGCCCGCGGCTGGCTGATCGGCGAGGCCAACAAGGGCCTGGCGGCGATGTTCACCATGATGAACTACGAGCGCCTGTCCATCGGCATCCAGGGCATCGGCTGCGCCGAGAACTCCTACCAGAACGCCCGCAGCTACGCCCGCGAGCGCATTCAGAGCCGCTCGCCCGCAGGCCCGGTGGCCAAGGACAAGGTCGCCGACCCGATCATCGTCCACCCCGATGTGCGGCGCATGCTGCTGACCATGAAAGCCATGACCGAGGGCGGCCGCGCCTTTGCCAGCTACGTCGGCCAGCAGCTGGACCTGGCCAAGTTCGCCGACCAGCCCCATGAGCGGCACAACGCCGAAGCCCTGGTGGCGCTGCTGACCCCGGTGGCC
Source organism: Pseudomonas sp. NPDC089530 (assembly GCF_050280705.1). Lineage (NCBI taxonomy): Bacteria > Pseudomonadati > Pseudomonadota > Gammaproteobacteria > Pseudomonadales > Pseudomonadaceae > Pseudomonas > Pseudomonas sp. NPDC089530. Next base: position 24,299 of record NZ_JBNNVU010000053.1, read on the forward strand.
AAGGCCTTCTTCACCGACACCGGCCTGGACAGTTGCGTGCTCGGCCAGCAGGTGTTCGGCGGCCACGGCTATATTCGCGAATGGGGCCAGGAGCAGCTGGTGCGCGACGTGCGCATCGCGCAGATCTACGAAGGCACCAACGGCATCCAGGCCCTGGACCTGCTGGGCCGCAAAGTGGTGGGCAACGGCGGCGTGGCCCTGCGCCTGTTCACCGGCGAGATCCGCGACTACGCCTCCCTGCCCGGCGCCGCCTACGCCGCCGAACTGCTGGACGCGGTGCAGCGCCTGGAAGACCTCAGCGACTGGCTGCGCGAACAGGCGGTACAGAACCCCAACGCCGTGGGCAGCGCCTGCGTTGAATACCTGCACCTGTTCGGCTACGTGGCCTACGCCTACCTGTGGGCGCGCATGGCCCAGGTGGCCGAGCACAAGCGCGCCGAGGACGAGGCGTTCTACGGTGCCAAGCTGGCCACCGCGCGCTTCTACTTCGGCCGCCTGCTGCCGCGCATCCTCAGCCTGGAACAGAGCATCCGCGCCGGCAGCGCCGTGCTGTTCGGCCTGGAAGCGGAGCAGTTCTAGCCCCCTCGGGCAGGGCGTTCGCGCCCTGCCCGCTCTGATGCATGACAGTGGCACGGCGCCTGATGCAAAACCGGCGGCGGCCTTGCATACTTCGCGCCCCTGAACACCACCCAAGGAAGAAACGTGTTGGCGCCTGCCCCCTCTTTGCCTAACCCCCTGCTTCGTCGCCTGTTCACCCTGTGGTCACGGCTCAACCACCTGCTGAGCTGGATCGCCATAGGGGCCCCGCTGTCCCTGATGCTGTTCGCCGACCTGCAACTGGTCATCCCCCGGGACGTCAGCGGCACGCTGTTCGGCGGCGCCATGGGCTTCCAGTTGTTCCTCGGCCTATGGATCGTCTGTGCCCTCGGCCTGACCGTCGCCCTGCTCACCCGCCTGCCCGGCGCCCGCCTCGCCTGGCTCATCGCCGGCCTGGTGCCGCTGCTGCTGGGCGCCTGGTGGCGACTCAACTACCCGGACGACGCCGACGGCCACCTGATCTTCAGCCCACAGGACTGGGAGCTCGACTACGCCATGGCGATCGGCTGCGGCTTTGTCGCCAGCGGGTGGTACTGGTATCGCCGCGGCCGCCTCAAACCCCGGCCAGCCGCCACCAGTGCGGATGTGCTGTTCCTGCGGACCGTGGGGGCGCTGATTCTGGCCGGCGTGTTCATCCTTCCTGCGTTGAACTTCATCAAGGAGCAGGCCCTGCCCCACTGCGCGTTCAACAAGGCTGGGCAACAGCTGAGCGTGTGCTTGGGGGATGATCCGAATGAGCGGGTGATTGTTGATTGAGGGGTGTATGGGACATGGAAGCGGCGGAGGCAAGCGCGTCTTCCTCACGGTACCTGACACACCGCGCCACCTCGCTTTTGCTTCTCTTGCCCCATCGAAGGGCCGGAGGTTCTGCATAGTGGGCAACTCGGCAGGAATGCCGAGTTAGCCACCCCAGGGAGTTAGGGAAAGCGGACGCTCGATCCAGAGGCTGCTGCCGACATGACCGCGTTATGCACGGGTAAAGGGGCTTGTCCGGGGTGTTGCTGCAAAAAATGCCTGATCGCTTGATCCTGGCGGTCCACCACGCACACGTTCACGCTAGGGCGAGGGACGGTGCATTCGCCAAGCGCGAGAAACCCGCAGTTCAATACGCCGTACACCGCAACCGGTTGTGCGACGGCCGAGCAGCCGTAGACCATCTCGCCAAGGTAATTGAGCTGCCCTTGGGTGACGGTGAAACGCAGCGGTTTGGAGTAAGCCCCCATTACCCCGCGACGGTGACCCAGGCGGCTCACCTCATAGTCACCGGCAGGTAGCCATGCCGAGTAATCATCCTTGGGTCCCCACCCATAAGTCTTGTCACTCTTGATATCGCGAAATTCAAGGTAGGTTCCGTAGGGGCCGCCTTCCAGCAGCGTGCCGACTACTAAACCCGCGTTTTGCGCGTTGTAAACAGGCGAATTCAACGCCATTTCAGCTGGCATTGACGAACAACCGGCCAGTAATCCGATCAGGCCAATTGCAAAGAGTTTGTGCGAGTCAAGCATTCCGCTACCTCGGTGGGAGACGAAGAAAATCCACAGGAAAATTCAGGGATGACAGGCGCGCTGGACGGCGGCGACTGCCTTCTTTAGCATGATGGCCTTTCGCCCACTCATGCATCAAGGACGATATATCAACATGTTCTGCTTTTCCCAATGGCGCATGCGTGGCGCTGTAAGCATTGCCGCACTGTTACTTGGTGGGTGCAGTCTCAACGGTTCCTACCCGGACGCCAGTGGACCCGATGCGGCGAAGCTGCGCTTTATCAGCAGCACTGAAAACTCGACGCTCGACTTGTTCGATGCCGAACACTGCGACGGCCAAACCACGGGTCTGCTCAATAACCTGTTCACCACCGATACCCGGCGACGGGCGGCCATGAGCGCCGCTGCACCCGACGATGCCAAGGCCTATCTGGAAGTGCGACTACAACCAGGTCATGAGCTATTCGCGCGAGCCAATACCTTGAGCACCGGCAGCGTGTGCACCGTGGCGTTCAACTTTACCCCGCAGAGCGGTGGCGAGTACGAAGCGAACTTCCGCTACGTAGAACGTAATTGCCAGGTCACCCTTAGCCGTCTGCGCCAGATCGATGGCAAGATTGTGCGCTCGCCGATCGCGCTGACCAACAAAGGCCTGCCCGCCTGCGCCGGCCACAGTCCTATTTTCCCCAAGCCCGCCGAAGCACAGCCGCAGTCAGCGGAGCGTGCAGCGCTGATCGCGCAGATCGTCGACGCCAGTGTCATCGCGAAAATGAAGCCCGACGCCGACGATTCCCCTTCGGTCCAGAAATCATTACTCGACAAATCGATAGCGGAACGCAAACAGCGCCTCGGCTTCAGCCTGCCCGATGCCTATTGGACTGAGTATCAGCAGAACCTGGAGCAGTTCTCCAACGAGATGGGGGGCATCAAGGCCCGTTCATTGCAGTTGTACAAGGATTACTACACCAACCGCCTGGGCCTGCTCGACACCCCCGCGATCAAAGAACTACTGCCCGACAGCGAAGCGGCCGACCGTAGCAAGGCGATGTCGACCAACAATGAAATGCTGGAGTACTACTACCGAACCCAGCGAGAACTGCTGAAGGAAACATTGAGCGCGCATCAGGTACGCATGGCCGATCTAGATCAGCGCTTTGAGGTGTGCAAGCGTTTCGCGGCCTGCTGGCAAAGTTGAATCGGGGTCCGGCTTGAAAATGCCGACCGACGCACGTACGCCGCCTTAGCCCTGACAGAGGCGCTGTACCTGTAGCGGCCCTGAGATTGGAAACCTTGCCTCGTGCAACCGCATGACGTGGCAGGGATCCAAGCTTTGAAAAAAACTTTGCCGATGGCCTATCGATGAGCAACAGCGATCGGCCTGACCCTCACCCTGCTCGCCCGCATGCCCGGCGCCCGACTGGCCTGGCTCATCGCCGGCCCGGTACCGCTGCTGGGCGCCTGGTGGCTGAGCTTCACCAAGCAGCAAACTCTGCCCCCCCTGCGCGTTCAACAAGGCTGGGCAACAGCTGACAGTGTGTTTGGGGGATGATCCGGATGAGCGGGTGATTGTTGATTGATGGGTGGGGCTTGGAAAACGCAGAGGCAGTTGCCGGCCAGAAGCGGTTACCGGGATGCGCCTAGAAAACAAGTCGACTCAATGGGCATCAGAAATGGCTGTGTGTGCCGACATGAGGGCTGATATGTTTCCCCCGCCCCTGATCGCGTCCCATCGACGCCGATCCCATCAAGGAAGATGAAAACAATGAAAATAGTGCTTGGCGCCCTGCTCCTTATCTGCCTGAACATACATGCATTCGCTGGCGACAACCCCATCGGCTTCCGGGCCTCGACATTGCCAGACAAGCAAAACGACCGCCCACTGGAGTTGGTCGTCTGGTACCCGAGCGCAACCACTGCCACACCGCAGTTGATCGCCGATACTCCGGTGTTTGTCGGTGCCCTCGCCGTCCGCGATGCTCCTCCGGCCGCAGGCGCGCATCCACTGGTGGTACTCTCCCACGGCTTTCGCGGCAATTGGGAGAACCAGTCATGGCTGGCCAGTGCACTGGTCCGTCAGGGTTACATCGTGGCAGCGGTCAACCACCCCGGCACCACCACCCGCGATCGCAACCCTAAAGCCGCGGCACAGTTGTGGCAGCGTCCCGTCGACCTGCAGCGGGCCATCGATGCGGTCACGGCTCAGCCGGAACACTTCGGGTTAGTGGCGAAGCAGCAAATTGCAGTGGTAGGTCATTCCCTTGGCGGCTGGACCGCCCTGGAAATCGCCGGTGCCCGATTCGATCCCAACCGTTTTGTCCAGGACTGCACCACCCATCCGCAACTGGCCAGTTGCAGCGTTTACAAACAGATCAACCCCGACAGCACCCCGGCCTCGAAAGCCCGGCTGGGCGCCGATCTGAGCGACAAACGGGTCACCGCCATCGTTTCCCTGGACCTGGGCCTGTCACGCGGCCTGACCGATGAAAGCCTGGCGACGTTGCCGGTGCCGACACTGGTGATCGCAGCGGGCATGCCCTCTGAAGACCTTCCCGCGCGGTTGGAATCCGCCGACCTCAGCCAGCGCTTGCCCCCGGCGACGAATCGCTACGTCGAGATCGAGGACGCCAGCCACTTCAGCTTTTTGTCGATGTGCAAACCTGGCGCGCTGGCGTTGCTCGAAGAAGAAGCACCAGGCGATGGCGTCATTTGCCGGGATGGCGACAACGCTCGACCGCGGGCGTTGATCCAGCAGCAGATCGCATCGCTGATCACCGAGTTTCTGGGGCAGTCATTTCGCAACTGAAAATGGGTGACCCCATTAACGGCCAGCCCTTGGTGCGCTGCCTGAGGCGCTATTTATAGCCGCTGCCGAAGGCTGCGATCAGCTGTGTAGCAGACGCAAACCCTGCTTCCCGGATTTACCTGTTACACCGCGTAGCCGGGTTTGACGGGCGCTTCGTCGGAATTCCGCCAAGCCCGTTCGCAGCCTGCGGCAGCGGCTACAGATGTGGATGTGCTTCTAATACAGGCGGGAGGTCGAGGAGATTGTTAAAACCATAAAATGATTCACAGACGACAATGATCACAGGCGGCAGCGAACGGCCAAAAGCTGCCCATCAGCAGCTTCGAATGCTGCTCCCTGCGGTCTCTTGACTCAGCACCGCTTACCTACAACGTGAGACTGTATGAATAGCCAACTCGCCAATTTGATCTGCGACTACCAAGCAAGCGTCAGCGCCGCTGTGGACATGATGCAGCGGTCTGGCATCTCGCGGCCCTCGACCAATACAGATTGGGTGGGAACTGACATTCCTCAGCGCGGAGAGCTTGAAGGCGGAATTCGTTACTTCAAGCACGGCTATGGCTGCGCGATCAGCCTCCCCACGGGCACAGTAGACTTCGACTTTGGGAAGCATGGTGAGATCGGTGGCTTCGATGCATGGCGACTTGCCGGCTTTGCCGGCGCCAAGCTTACGGAGTACGGCTTTGCTGATGAGGATGCACTCAACGAGTGCTTCAAAGCAGAAGTGGCGGCCGGTTCTCTGGTGTACTCCGGGTATATCCTCTACTACTTAGCGGATGCCACCTGACAATTCATATCGAAATAGTCCGTTCTATCCATGCAGTAAGTTCTCAGTACCGAGCGCCTGCCTGGATCTGCCAATTTTGGTCACCTGCCAACGACAACTTTGGGTCCGGCTGTGTGAAAACGCATGCACCGTTTTGTGGCCTGCGTTGCTACGTAAAATCTGCCAGTATTTGGTTAGTCAGCAGACCGGAAATTTGCGTAGGAACGCCATTTTCGTTCCGCTCCTGACTGTCAAACCTGCTCTAAAATGTTTTCACACAGCCTCGATCGATTGCTGACTGTTGCGAAGGGCAGCAGTCGACTGTGGATTCAACCGGTCGACGCAACAGATTGGCTAAATCGTTCGGCAGGGTTCCTGCCTGTGGCTTTTTCGACGGGGAGATGTTGGATGAATTAGTGGTCGTAGACCGCAGTCAGGACGGTGTTTTCAGCATCGTTGACCGAGCAGAGTAGTCAGAAGACAAGGTTTGTCGGGCCGGTTTCTGGAAGGGTAAAGGGGGCGGATTTATTTACCGAGGTAGCGGTAAATATAAATCTGTCCTCTTTTTTTGTACGTTGTTAACCGAGGGCTCGCGTCTACTCATCTTTATGACAGTAAAGTGGGGATTCGCCATCACTAGTAATTACATACGCTGGAAAATCTGTGACCTCTACATCTCGGTCTGACTGGAAGTGGTTTTTGGAAGCGAAGCGAGCCAGGACCGCTTTAGTAAGTTCATGTTCAGATAAGTGAGTGCCAGGCGCAAATACTTTCAAGCTTGCAGGGTCAATATGCATCCGAACGCCACTGGCCTCACGAATGTTAGTCATGTGATATCGGAGGCTAGCCGACGCGCTATCAGCCCCCTTTTGTATCCAATCTACGCTGATATCATATTGCGTAAGGTCTCCCTGTATAGCCGTGACAGTACCTCGCATCACCAATTTCATGGGGAAATGCTCGTATACCCCATCTTTCAAATCGGACTGGCAGAAAATCTTGCTTCCAACTGGATACGCCGCATCCAGCCGCAATTTCTCTTCACGTGAGCCCGCGCTCGAATGATCAGACAGAAACACCATAGTGCTCAGAGAAAGTATGAATGCGAATTTCTGTTTGATCATAATGAGTTCAGTGTTTGAGCCCAAAGCTGCGTTTCAAGTCAACGATGCAAAGGAAAAACGGGACAGATTTATTTTTTCTTATTTTCTGAAAAATAGATCTGTCCCCTTTTTGCTCCTTTTTGCTGCCTTTTTTCTGGCGCTTCAGCCTTTGTTTGCGTTGAGCTTGCGCAGCTCTTCGTAGGTAGCTGACTGGACAAACCAGAAGCCGGAAACGATGCACCAAACCAGGGTGCCGACCACGAAAACCCCCAAGGCTGGCAAAAAACCGCTGGTGAAAATGGCGGTAAAAGCGATAAGCCAGATCACGGCCAGGGAGACGTAGAGGACGAGGTTGTTGACGCTGATGACGAAGTCTTTCACAGATTGTATTCCTTGTGGGATGTCAAAAAATTACCCCTCCAGGGGTCAGCGCATGCTATCACATTGCCTTCATTGGTTAGATAACGAGCGCGGTCCACAATCGACAAGCAGTTGTGGAGCTTCGAAGATCGCACGTCCGCTTCTGGCCGAGAGCGGTCGCTGTCGGCCAAAAGCGGTATGTCATGTGTACCTACAAAGGCAAGGTCGATTCAGTTTCTGAGTTAGATAGTCATAAACACCATTACAAAGCAGAGTACCTCGACTGACAGTAGTCATCACTTGAACGCTGCTCCGGAAGTAATCAGTCGGCCTCCAAGAGGCTAGCCATCAACACACCGATAGCATTAGCACACTGCCCATCGAACGAATCCTGAGGCCCTATTTCTGTCACTTCGCGCAGAGGATTCTCAAGCTCTGGATAGCTAGGCCCCTACGCAAACGGATGGCCAAATCAATGTAATTACGCACCTGCCTCCGTTGCTAACAGCCCCCGACACAACCACTCAAACATCTCAGCCTACGTGCGGTTGCGCCGGTCAAGCCCTGCCCCTATAGTTCGCCCTCGCGGCAAAATCCGCGAACGACCTTGGCCGGTCGAATTACAACGCAGCATCAGCACCCACAACACCTTTGCAGTCACCTATCGGGGGCCCGCGACAAGATGTTATGACGGCTATGCGCGGTGAATCTCCGGTCGTCACATACGCGTAAAACGGTCATTTTCCTCGTCGTCGGCAACACAGGTGATTGCTCCCTGCACAGGAGCTGCACAGATGATTGACCAGCCACTCTCACGCTTCACCGCCGTCGACACCCACGACGCCGACCAAGCGGTTTTCTACCTCGATACCCAAGCCTCCCTGAGCGATCTGGCCAGCAGCGCGGCCCATCGTTTCACCGTGGTGCGCGACCTGATGGACACGCTGTCCACGCTTAACCTGAAAGACATTTCCGACTGCGACCTGACGCGGGTGACCCGAGGGGTGCATCTGTTGACCCGGGAAGGGTGCGCGGTGTTGGAGGTGATTCAATGGCGCGCGGGTCAGGAGTCCTGACCCGCTATTGAAAGGTGGCGAGGGCGCGTGCTCCCTCGCCACTGTCCAATCTTTGTGTGGCTGAGGAGGTTCCCATGCACTATCCCATCTGCATCGAATGGGGCAACGAGCACACGGCTACCGGCATCCAGATTCCCGACATTCCCGGAGCGGTCACCGCCGGCGACACCTTCGAGGCCGCGTATGGCGCCGCCATCGAGATCGCCCACGTCATGCTCGAAGAGCTGGCCCGTGCGGGGCGCGCCATTCCCCTGCCAACCCCCACCGGCACGCACCGCGCCAACCCCGATTTCGAGGGGATGGGCTGGGGCATGCTGGACATCGATATCACGCCTTACCTGGGCAAGACCGAGAAGGCCCTTGAAAGGGCTGCTCCTAAAACCTGAATCCCTGATTTGCTGGTGTACATATCCGTTGCTGCGGTCACGGCGACTTGCTTGTACCTGGGGCAGTTCATCTACATGGGTAACAGAAGGGTTCAAGCACATGGGTGACGGTTGACTGGTTTTGCCTTTGTAGGAGCGGCCGGTTGACGCTTGATTGCTCACGATGGCGTCTGCTCTGGCGCTGCATTTTTTGGATGGGGTACATATCCATTCCTGCGGTAACGGCCACTTACGGTTCCGCCCTTACGGCGGGTCACTTTTTTTCAAACGCCAAAAAAAGTAACCAAAAAACGCTTGCCCCTAGCGTACGGCCTTCGCTGCGCTCAGGTTCCCTCGCTCCGGTGTCCATCAGGGGGCATCGCCTCCGGTCGGCTTCGCTTCGACCTCCTCTCGATGTGTACGGCTTCGCCGTACGGCGCTGCGCGCCATCCCCCTGATGAACACCGGAACGAAGCCTGCCGATGGGGCGGGTAAATCAAAAGCCAAGCTGGCGCGACCTACCGGTCGGCGCTTTTGTAGCCGCTGTCGAGCCCTGGCGAGGCTGCGAACGACCTGGGCGGCATTCCGACGAAGCGGGCGCAGGATTTTGAGATCGCTGGAGGACCTTCGGTCCTATCGCAGCCTCGCCAGGGCTCGGCAGCGGCTACAGAGTGCGCGTCTTGACGTGAGTTCTCAGGCCGGCCGGTAGGCCGCCTCGCGTTGCTTTTGATCTGAGCGCCCCGTTAACCACGATGGCCGAACGCAGGCATTGAGCCGTGGGTAACCCGGCAGGACGCCGGGTTAGCCGCACGGGGCCAGGGATGGCCCCTTGCGGCGGCCCACGGATCGATGCCGGAGTGAGGGCATGCCGAGCCTAGGCGAGGCACCGAGTGGTGGGGCGAAGCGTTTTGGTTACTTTGGTCTGGGCCGGCTTCCGGCTCTTCCAAAGTGACTCGCCGTAAGGGCGAAACCATAAGCCGCCGTTACCGCAGCAACGGATATGTACACCGTCCAAAAAATGCAGCGCCAGAGCGGACGCTATCGCGAGCAATCGAGCGTCGACCGGCTGCTCCTACAGAAGCCCACAACATATCCACCAGCCGCCTGTACCGCCCCCTACTGCACCGGCAAAAAATTCATCAACAGCAGGCTTTGCGCATAATTCAACCCAATCCGCCGATAGCGCTCATCGAGCATCTGCGTCAACAGATCAAGGCGCGCCACAATCTTCCCAAACTCCACCGCAAAACTCAGATTGCTGCCCTCCTCCGAAATCTCATTGGAGAACAGCAGCAACTCACCGTCAGCCCCCTGCCGCTGACTGAGCATCCAGGTGGCCTTCTCGATATTGCGCGCAGCGTTACTGACAAACTGCGGGTCGATGGCGTCAGTCATGAAAAACTCGGTACGCCCACCATGGGCAGTGATCAGCATGCTGCCAATGGCATAGATAAAGGCCCCCACCCGATCCCCCCGAAACTCCGGGCTCAGCGCATAACTCAACGCCGCCAGATCACGACGCTCACCCAGGGCCGGCAGGGATTTCTGCTGCTCGATGGCCTGACGAATATCCCGCGCCGCACTGGTGGCATCGGTATAGCCCCACTCCCGCCATTGGCTGGGGTTGCGCAGGTAGAGCTTGTTCATCAACAGGTAAAGGCTTTGCAGGTTGTCACGCATGCTCAGGGTGGCCATACGGTCGACGCTGGTCTGGAAGAACTCCTGGGGCTTGCCGTTGCTGAACTGATGGACCATGTCCCGCCCCTGCTGCTGGCTGCACCCCGTGGCGCAGACCATCAAGGCACCGGCCAGCCACAACGGCTGGCGTAATACACGCAGGCAATAACGAGAAAGCGGATAAACCATCGGCACCGTTCTGGACTCTGGCTGCGCGGAGGATCGGCGCGGCCTGGCCATGAGTAGAGCGGTAAAAGCGCAAAAAGTGCGGTGGCCGGGCCAATCCGTTGTCGACGCCCCCGAGCGAGTGGCTGATTGCCAACCGATGAAAGGCTGGCTCCAGCCCTGCCCCCAAAAGCCCCGACGACCGCCCCATATCGATACGCCAGCAAATTGCATTGCAGCGCTCACCGCCGCAGGATGACGCCCTGGCCCACAACCCTTCATAAGGAAGTGCTCATGACGATTCGTGCTGTGGTTTTCGACTTCGGTGGCGTGCTGTTCGACTGGAGTCCGCACCACCTGTACCGCCAACTGATCCCCGACGATGCCCGCCGCCAATGGTTCCTCGACACCATTTGCACCCAGGCCTGGAATACCCAACAGGACGCTGGTCGGCCCCTGGCCGAAGCGACCCGCAGCCTGGTGGCCGAGCACCCCGAGCATGCGCCCCTGATCGAAGCCTATTACGGGCGCTGGCCGGAGATGCTCCGCGGGCCGCTGGATGACGGCGTGGCTTTGCTGGAAGAGCTGCACCAGGCGCAGATGCCACTGTTCGGGCTGACCAACTGGTCCCAGGAGACCTTCCCCTATGCCAGGGACAACTATCCGTTCCTGCGGCGTTTTCGCGACATCGTGGTGTCCGGGCAGGAGCGGCAGATCAAGCCTGACGCCGAGATCTACCACACCGCCCTGCAGCGCATTCGCGCGCATCTGCCGGAGGTGGCGCCCCAGGAGTTGGTGTTCATCGACGACCATGCGCCGAATATCGTCGCAGCCAAGGCCCTGGGCTGGCATGCGATCGAGCACCGCTCAGCAGCGCAGACCCGGCGGCAGTTGCAGCTACTGGGGCTGTTGGGCGCGATCTGAAACGGGCGACCAGGCCTGATCCGGGATGGAAAAAATGCGATGGCCGCTGCCGGCCATCGCCAAATCGCCCGGCTCAGGGGCGTTGCAACGGTCCGGGCGAGACGATGATCTTGACGTTGTGTTCCTTGTTGTTGACCAGCTCCTCGAAGCCCTGGCCGACGATCTGTTCCAGCTGGATGCGCCCCGTCACCAAGGGCGAGATATCCAGGCGGCCGTCGGCGATAAAGGCGATCACGTCAGCGAACTCGCCGTTGTAGGCCAGCGCCCCCAGCACCTGTTTCTCGGTGGCCACCAGTTCGAAGAAGTTGAACTCGCTGGGTTCCTCGAAGATGCCCACCAGCACACACTTGCCGGCCTTGCGGATCAGGTCGATGGCCAGCTTGGCGGTGTGCTTGTTGCCGATGCATTCGAAGCTGACATCGGCGCCCAGGCCGCCGGTCAGGCGCTTGACCTCGGCCAGGGCGTCGTACTCCTTGGGGTCGAGTACATGGGTGGCGCCGACTTCCCGGGCCTTGGCCTTGCGCGCGCCGGACATTTCCAGGGCGATCACCTGGGCCGCGCCGGCGGCCTTGGCGCACATGATGGTGCACAGGCCGATGGTCCCGGCGCCGACCACCACCACGTTCTGGCCCAGCAGACTGCCGGCCTTTTTCACCGCGTGCATGCCCACCGCCAGGGGTTCGATCAGGGCCCCGGCCTCGGCGGGAAAGTTGGCCGGCAAGGCGTACAGCAGGTTGGCCGGGACGTTGACCCGCTCGGCGAAAGCGCCGTTGTTCATCAGCCCGGTAAAGGCCAGGCTTTCACAGATGTTGTACAGGCCGTGGGTGCAGTAGTAGCAGCTGCCGCAATGCTGGCAGGCGTCGGCGGCCACCGCCTGGCCGAGGCTGAAACCCTGGACCCCGGCGCCCAGGGCGACGATCTCGCCGCAGAACTCGTGGCCGAGGATGCACTGGCCCTTGACCCCGGTCAGCGGGTGCGGCGCCTCCACGGGGATGAACACGGGACCTGCCACGTACTCGTGCAGGTCGGAACCGCAGATGCCGCACCAGTCGACGCGGATCTGCACCCAGCCGGCGGGCGGCGCCTCGGGCAGCGGCACGTCTTCGACGCGGATATCGTGACGGCCGTGCCAGACCGCGGCGCGCATGCTGGGGACGGGCTTGAGGGAAACACTCATCTTGGCTTCTCCTTGTTTTTGTCGGGCTGCGACGGCTGGTTGGCCGCCGCAGAAACTTCAGTGCTGCCGGATAAAGTCGAGGATCAGGCGATTGACCTGCTCCGCCGCTTCCATCTGCACCATGTGCCCCTGCTCCGGGAGGATCTCGACCCGGGCCTTGAGCCCCTCGCTGTGGGCGGCCGGGATGATCCGGTCGGCGCTGCCCCAGATCACCAGCACCGGCTGCGCGCCGTCCTGCACCACGGGGCGCAGGTCGGCCTGCTGGCGCCCCTCGGCAAACAGCTGGCCGGCCAGTTGCCCGAGGGCCGCGTCCACGCCTTCGAGGCGCTTGTACTTGAGCATGTCGTCGAGCATCTGCCGGTTCACCAACTCGGCGTTGGAGAACAGCTGCACCAGTTGCGGCTTGAGGGCATTGCGGTTGCCGGCCTCGACAAAGCCGCGCAGGTAATCGCCGTTGATTTCGGTCCCCAGGCCGGCGCTGCCGATCAGGGTCAGGGAGCGCACCCTCTGCGGCGCCAGGCGCGCGGTATTCAAGGACACCGCGCCACCCATGGAATGCCCCACCAGATGGGCCTCGGAAATCTCCAGGTGATCCAGCAGCGCCAGCAGCACCTCGCTCAGCTCATCCAGATCGCCCCGTCGCAGGGTCTTGGCCGACTCGCCGTGGCCCGGCAGGTCCAGGGCCACGACCCGGCGCCCGGCGGCCAGGGCTTCGTGGTTGAACAGCCAGTTGTTCAGGTCGCCGCCGAAACCGTGGACCAGCACCAGCGGCGTACCGCCTTCGCCGCGCTCGAAGTAGCGGATCAGCCGGCCGTCCAGCAGGGCCTTCTGCGGCGTCGGGCCGCTGTCTTCGTCCGCGGCCTCGCCGGGCACGAAAGACGCCTGGAACTGCTCGATCACCGCATCGATCTCGGCCTCGCTGGCCTCGCCCTCGACGACGATGCCGAGCAAGGCGCCCACCGCCAGGGTTTCGTCCTGGCGCGCGACCTGCCGGCGCAGCACACCGGAGAACGGCGCCTCGACGCTGCTGGAAATCTTGTCGGTTTCCACGTCCAGCACCTCGTCGCCCTTACTGATGCTCTGCCCTTCTTCCTTGAGCCAGGCATCGACCCGGCCCTCGGTCATCGACAGGCCCCACTTGGGCATGGTCAGGGTATGGATCTGGCTCATCGGCGGCTCCACTCGATCAGGTTCAGCACGGCCTTTTCGATCTTCGCCGCGTCGGGGATGTACAGGTCTTCCAGGGCGTCGGAGAACGGCACCGGGGTGTGCGGCGCGGTGACCATCTCGATCGGTGCCTTGAGCGCGGCGAAGGCTTTCTGTGCCACCAGCGCCGAGATGTCGGTGGCCATGGAGCAGCGCGGGTTGGCTTCGTCGATCACCACCAGGCGCCCGGTCTTCTCCACGCTTTCCAGAAGGCTGTCTTCATCCAGCGGGCTGGTGGTGCGCAGGTCGATGACCTCGCAATCGATGCCGCGCCCGGCCAGGCTGCGCGCGGCGTCCAGGGCGGTGTTCACCGTGCGCCCGTAGGACACCAGGGTCACGTCCTTGCCGTCGCGCAGGAAGTTGGCTTCGCCGAACGGGATCGCATAGGACTCTTCCGGCACCTCGCCCTGCTGGCTGTAGAGCAGCTTGTGCTCGCAGAAGATCACCGGGTCGTTGTCGCGGATGGCCTGGATCAGCAGGCCCTTGGCGTCATAGGGCGACGACCTTGGCGAAGCCACCGAGGTCGACGATCCGGG
>NZ_JBNNVU010000054.1:0-37625 GCF_050280705.1 Pseudomonas sp. NPDC089530
CCAGGCGCGACCAGACGCCGGAGTTGAACGTGGCGCGGGCGTTTTCCACGGCGCGCTGCGCATCCGCGGCGTCACAGCTGGCAATCTTGGCCAGCAGACGGCCATCGACCGGACTGATGCAGTCGAAGGTTTCGCTGGAGACGGCGGCGGTGTATTCGCCATTGATGTAGGCGCGGCCTTCGATTTTCAGGTCGCGGGCACGTTGTTCCCAATCGGCTCGAGTCAGGGTGGTCATACGAGTGTCCTCCTCTTGTTGGATACGGGCGCCACGCGCATTCAATGCCGGCACCTTCAGGAATTCTGCCCGGCCAGCCTGCTGTCGGCCCACGGCATCCGCCACCCTAAACCAGCGGCACCCGAAGTTTCAATATATTTGACAGAAAGCCAGGGAAACGCCATTGCCATGTTCATTTTAATAAACATAGACTCTGGCCTTTCCGATCACTCGCGCCGCAATCAGGGGGGAATACCAGCATGAGCATCCAGGACATCGTCGACTTCGGCCAAGCCAACACCGCGGCCGAGCGTTACCGCCCTGCCCAGGAAAAGGTCCTCAAGGGCGACCCCGAGCAGGCTGTCTTCAATCACTACAACAGCCCATGTGGCCAGATGAACGCCGGGGTGTGGGAAGGCGCGGTCGGCCAGTGGACGGTGAACTACACCGAGCATGAGTACTGCGAGATCGTGCAGGGGGTTTCGGTGCTGCGTGACATCGACGGCAACGCCAAGACCTTGCGCGCTGGCGATCGCTTCGTGATTCCCGCCGGCTTCAGGGGCACCTGGGAAGTGCTGGAGCCGTGCCGCAAGATCTATGTGATCTTCGAACCGAAGGCCTGAATCACAGGCACAAAAAAACCCGCTTGAAGGCGGGTTTTTTTGTCAGAAGAAAAATCAATTACTTGATTTTGCCTTCTTTGTAGATCACGTGCTTACGAACAACCGGATCATATTTCTTGATCTCGATTTTGTCCGGAGTGGTGCGCTTGTTCTTGTCGGTAGTGTAGAAGTGACCAGTACCGGCGCTCGAAATCAAACGAATCAATTCACGCATGATTAGCTCCCTTAAACCTTGCCATCGCGACGAAGTTCGGCCAGCACGACATCAATGCCACGCTTGTCGATGATACGCATGCCTTTGGCAGATACGCGCAGACGCACGAAACGTTTCTCGGACTCAACCCAGAAGCGGTGATGCTGCAGGTTCGGCAGGAAACGACGACGGGTTTTGTTGTTTGCGTGGGAAATGTTATTCCCGGTTACCGGACCCTTACCGGTAACTTGACAGACTCTCGACATGCCTCAGCCCTCTAAAACCACATGCCCAACCCGGCATGGGTTGGCCGCTTAATCTCTCAGTCATTTGGCGCCAGGCGCCGCGTTTCTTTAGGGTCTTACCGGCTACACCTACTAGCGAAGGAACCGGGCCCCTAGAAAAGAGCGCTGCTTTATACCAGAAAGACCCCGTATCAACAACAGCCGGTGTGTTTTGGATTGCGAAAAGTCCCTGCTTTCTTACTTCGAGGGCCTGCACCAAAGGCTGGCGCTGCAACCGACCGCTCGTCGCAGAATAAATTTCCCGCGGGTAAAACAGGCCGCAAAATCGTCGGCAGCGGCCGCTGTGCCGGGCGCGCCTGGGCAATATAGGGAAAAAAACCGGCCGGTCAATTCATGCCTGATGTTTCCATGCCAAAAACGGTCACGGATAGGCAGCGCCGCGATAAACACCCGCGTATCCGCCCCGCCGGCAAAAAAGGAGATAGTCATTTTCCAGCGGGGCCACTAGGGTAGGCCTTTTCCAGACTGCACTCGCAGATGGGCCTTCGATCTGCAAAGGAAGCCAAACATGCGCCTCGCTGCCCTCCCGCTGTTGTTCGCCCCTCTTCTTCTGAGCCCGCTGGCCCATGCCGCCACCTTGAGTGTGTGCACCGAGGCCAGCCCGGAAGGTTTCGACGTGGTGCAATACAACTCGCTGACCACCACCAACGCCTCGGCCGATGTGCTGATGAATCGCCTGGTGGACTTCGACGCCAGCAGCGGCAAGGTGGTGCCGAGCCTGGCCGACAGCTGGGACGTTTCGGCCGACGGCCTGACCTACGTGTTCAAGCTGCATCCGCAAGTGAAGTTCCACCGCACACCGTACTTCAACCCGAGCCGCGAGCTGACCGCCGAAGACGTGAAGTTCAGCTTCGAGCGCATGCTCGACC
The DNA here is from genome assembly GCF_050280705.1 of Pseudomonas sp. NPDC089530. Classification (NCBI taxonomy): domain Bacteria; kingdom Pseudomonadati; phylum Pseudomonadota; class Gammaproteobacteria; order Pseudomonadales; family Pseudomonadaceae; genus Pseudomonas; species Pseudomonas sp. NPDC089530. Next base: position 2,205 of record NZ_JBNNVU010000054.1, read on the forward strand.
CGGCCAACCCTTGGCATAAAGTGGCGCAGAGCGGCTATCCCCATGCCCAGTCCCTGCAGCTGCCAACGCTGATCAAGAAGATCGACGCCCTGGACCCGCTGACCGTGCGCTTCACCCTCGATCATGCCGACTCGACCTTCCTCGCCACCCTGAGCATGGGGTTCGCGTCGATCTACTCCGCCGAATACGCCGACCAGTTGCTCAAGGCCGGCGCCCAGGACAAGCTCAACAGCCAGCCGATCGGCACCGGCCCGTTCATTTTCAACCGTTTCCAGAAAGACGCGTCGATCCGCTACAAGGCCAACCCCGACTACTTTGCCAGCAAGCCGGCAGTGGAGTCGCTGATCTTCGCCATCACGCCCGATGCCAACGTGCGGCTGCAGAAGCTGCGCCGCAATGAATGCCAGATCGCCCTGTCGCCCAAGCCCCTGGATGTGACTGCAGCCCTGCAGGAACCCACGCTCAAGGTCGAGAAGACCGCGGCCTTCATGACCGCCTTCGTTGCCCTCAACAGCCAGCATCCACCACTGGACAAACCCGAGGTGCGCCAGGCCATCAACCTCGCGTTCGACAAGGCCCACTACCTCAAAGCGGTCTTCGAAGACACCGCGGAACCCGCCAACGGCCCCTTCCCGCCCAACACCTGGAGCTACGCCAAGGAGCTGCCGGGCTACGCCCACGACCCGGCGAAAGCGCGTCAGTTGCTAGCCAAGGCCGGCCTGAAAGACGGTTTCCAAACCACGATCTGGACCCGTCCTTCCGGCAGCCTGCTGAACCCCAACCCGAGCCTGGGCGCGCAACAGCTGCAGGCGGACCTGGCGGAAGTGGGGATTCAAGCGGAGATCCGCGTGATCGAATGGGGCGAACTGATCCGCCGGGCCAAGGCCGGCGAACACGACCTGCTGTTCATGGGCTGGGCCGGCGACAACGGCGATCCGGATAACTTCCTCACCCCGCAGTTCACCTGCGCGGCCCTGAAGTCGGGGACCAACTTCGCCCGCTACTGCGACCCGGGCCTGGACAAGCTGATCACCGCCGGCAAGACCACCACCGAGCAAGGCGTACGCAGCAAGCTCTACCAGCAGGCGCAAACCCAGATCCAGCAGCAGGCCCTGTGGCTGCCCCTCGCGCATCCGACCGCCTTCGCCCTGACGCGCAAGGACGTGCAGGGCTATCAGGTCAGTCCGTTCGGCCGCCAGGACTACTCGAAGGTCAGCCTCAAGCCCTGACCGCAGCTACATCCAGCCGTACTCGGCCATCGACAGCGGTTCGCCTTCGCCGACGATGAAATGGTCGAGTACGCGCACGTCCACCAGGTCCAGCGCCTCCGTGAGCCTGCGGGTCAGCACCCGATCCGCCTGGCTCGGCTCGGCCACGCCCGAAGGATGGTTATGGCACAGGATCAGCGCGGCGGCGTTGTGCGCCAGGGCACGCTTGACCACCTGCCGCGGGTAGACGCTGGTGGTGTTGATGGAGCCCTGAAACAGCGCCTCGAACGCCAGCACCCGGTGCTTGGAGTCGAGAAACAGGCAGCCGAAAACCTCATGGGGCTCATGCCGCAGCAGCGCCTTGAGGTAGTCACGGACCGCCACCGGGCTTTCCAGCACCGAATTGCGACTGAGCTTTTCCGCCAGATGCCGCCGCGCCATTTCCAGCACCGCCTGCAATTGCGCGAACTTGGCCGGGCCCAGGCCCAGTTGCCGACTGAAGGTCAGCTGGTCCGCCTCGAGCAGGCCACGCAGGCTGCCGAATTGATGCAACAGGTGTCGCGCCAGGTCCACCGCGCTTTTCCCAACGACGCCGGTACGCAGGAAAATCGCCAGCAATTCGGCGTCGGAAAGGGCCAGCGCGCCCTGCTCGAGAAGCTTCTCCCGCGGGCGCTCCGCCGCAGGCCAGTCGCGAATGCTCATAGCACCTCCATGTGTGTGGGCGCCGCTGTTCCATAGCGGTCGCTGTGCTATCTTAGCCCATCTTTTTGCGTGGACTTTCCCCTGGGGAGGGGGTGTTACACGCAGCAATCATTGAGCGAAAAGGCAGGTCTATGCAGCGGCTGTATCGGAAACGCATCGTTCTCGGCGTCGGCGGCGGCATCGCTGCCTATAAGAGCGCCGATCTGGTTCGCCGACTCCTCGACCAGGGCGCGGAAGTGCGTGTGGTCATGACCCGCGGCGGCAGTGAATTCATCACTCCGCTGACCATGCAGGCCCTGTCCGGGCACCCGGTCCACCTGGACCTGCTCGACCCCGCGGCTGAAGCCGCCATGGGCCATATCGAACTGGCCAAATGGGCCGACCTGGTACTGATCGCCCCCGCCACCGCCGACCTGATCGCCCGCCTGGCCCAAGGCATCGCCGATGATCTGCTGACCACCCTGGTTCTGGCCACCGACGCCACAGTCGCCATCGCCCCGGCCATGAACCAGGCCATGTGGCGCGACCCGGCCACCCAGGCCAACACCCAGCTGCTGCAAAGCCGCGGCCTGAAGGTGTTCGGCCCGGCCGCCGGCAGCCAGGCCTGCGGCGACATCGGCCTGGGCCGCATGCTCGAAGCCACCGAGCTGGCCTCGTGCGCCGCCGACTGCTTCCAGCACCTGGCACTGACCGGCAAGCACGTGCTGATCACCGCCGGCCCGACCCAGGAAAACATCGACCCGGTGCGCTACATCACCAACCACAGCTCCGGGAAGATGGGCTTCGCCCTGGCCGAGGCCGCCGTTGAAGCCGGTGCCCGGGTGACCCTGATCACAGGTCCCGTGCACCTGCCCACTCCGGACCGCGTGACCCGGATCGACGTGGTCAGCGCCCGCGACATGCTCGCTGCCTGCGAAGCCGCCATCCCGTGCGACCTGTTCATCGCCTCGGCAGCGGTCGCGGACTACCGCCCGGAAGTCGTCGCCCCACAGAAATTGAAGAAAGACCCTACGAACGGCGACGGCCTGCTGCTGCAGATGGTGCGCAACCCGGACATCCTGGCCAGCATCGCCACCCGCCCCGACCGTCCATTCAGCGTCGGCTTCGCCGCTGAAACCGAACACCTGCTCGACTACGCTGCGCGCAAACTCAAGGACAAGAACCTCGACCTGATCGTCGCCAACGACGTGGCCAACCCGAGCATTGGCTTCAACAGCGAGGAAAACGCCTGCAGCGTGATTGACCGGGAGTTGCACGCAACTCTCTTCGCCCAGACCAGCAAGGGCAAGATTGCCCGCCAACTGATCGCTTTCATCGCCGAACGGCTGAACCAGGTTTAACTCGCATGCACGCTTTACAAGCCAAGATCCTCGACCCACGCATCGGCAACGAATTCCCCCTGCCGCAGTACGCCACGCCAGGCTCCGCCGGCCTGGACCTGCGCGCCATGCTCAAGCAGGACACCACCCTGGAACCGGGCCAGACCCTGCTGATCCCTACCGGCCTGTCGGTCTACATCGGCGATCCGGGCCTTGCCGCGCTGATCCTGCCGCGCTCCGGCCTGGGCCACAAACACGGCATCGTCCTGGGTAACCTGGTCGGCCTGATCGACTCCGACTACCAGGGCGAACTCATGGTTTCCTGCTGGAACCGTGGCCAGACAGCCTTCAACATCGCCGTGGGCGAGCGCATTGCCCAGCTGGTACTGGTGCCTGTGGTCCAGGCGCACTTCGAAGTGGTCGAAGCCTTCGACGAAAGCCAGCGCGGCGCGGGCGGCTTCGGCCACTCCGGCAGCCATTGAGTGAAAAGCCGGGCCGCGCCAGCGGCCCGGCCCGGGATTGTCCGGTTGTTTCAGCCCCAGAACCCAGCAGCTTTACTCACGGACCGAGCCGTCCGGAATCCAGGCAGAAGGTGATCGAAAAAAAGCTGACGCTCATCAGATGGCATTTTTGCACCATGAACCCAAGGGCAAAAACGCCGTCATACCCTTCAGTTTTTGCCTGCCGGCCAGTATTCCGGCCTGTCCTGCCCCCTTTGTAGACGGAGCAACCCAGTGATGAGCAATGCAGCCCCAGTCGCACCCAAGTTCCCTGAAAGCATCTTTCGCGCCTACGACATCCGCGGCACCGTCCCGGAAACCCTGAACGCCGAAACGGCCTACTGGATCGGCCGCGCCATCGGCTCCCAGAGCCTGGCCCAGGGCGAACCGAACGTTTCCGTGGGCCGCGACGGCCGCCTGTCCGGCCCCGAGCTGGTGGCGCAATTGATCCAGGGCCTGTGCGACAGCGGCTGCCACGTCAGCGATGTCGGCCTGGTGCCGACACCGGCGCTGTATTACGCCGCCAACGTGCTGGCCGGCAAATCCGGGGTGATGCTGACCGGCAGCCACAACCCGTCGAACTACAACGGCTTCAAGATCGTCATCGCCGGCGACACCCTGGCCAACGAGCAAATCCAGGCCCTGCACGATCGCCTCAAGACCAACAACCTGAGCAGCGGCCAGGGCAGCATCACCCAGGTCGACATCCTCGACCGCTACGGCAAGGCAATCACCGACGACGTCAAACTCGCACGCCGCCTGAAAGTGGTGGTCGACTGCGGCAACGGCGCGGCCGGCGTCATCGCGCCCCAATTGATCGAAGCGCTGAACTGCGAGGTCATCCCGCTGTTCTGCGAGGTGGACGGCAACTTCCCCAACCACCACCCGGACCCGGGCAAGCCCGAGAACCTGGAAGACCTGATCGCCAAGGTCGCCGCAACCAAGGCCGATATCGGCCTGGCGTTCGACGGTGACGGCGACCGCGTCGGCGTGGTGACCAACACCGGCAGCATCGTCTTCCCTGACCGCCTGCTGATGCTGTTCGCCAAAGACGTGGTGGCGCGCAACCCGGACGCAGAGATCATCTTCGACGTCAAATGCACCCGCCGCCTGACCCCGCTGATCAAGGAATATGGCGGTCGCCCGCTAATGTGGAAGACCGGTCACTCGTTGATCAAAAAGAAGATGAAGCAGACCGGCGCATTGCTGGCCGGTGAAATGAGCGGGCATATCTTCTTCAAGGAACGCTGGTTCGGTTTCGACGACGGTATCTACAGCGCCGCGCGGCTGCTGGAGATCCTCAGCCAGGAAAAATCCACCGCGGAAGAGCTGTTCGCCACCTTCCCGAACGATATTTCCACGCCGGAAATCAATATCCATGTGACCGAAGAGAGCAAATTCAGCATCATTGATGCACTGCACGACGCGCAATGGGGCGAAGGCGCCGACCTGACCACCATCGACGGCGTACGAGTCGATTACCCCAAGGGTTGGGGCCTGGTTCGCGCCTCCAATACCACGCCGGTGCTGGTGCTGCGTTTCGAGGCCGATGACGAAGCCGAACTGCAGCGCATCAAGGATGTGTTCCACACCCAGCTGAAACGTGTTGCACCTGATCTCCAACTACCGTTTTGATTTTTCGAAGCGCCTTTTATTGAAGTGCCGGAGCCCTGAATGACCCTCGAACGCGATGCCGCCGCCAATACCGCCAAGGTCCTGTCCGAAGCGCTGCCTTATATTCGCCGCTATGTCGGCAAGACCCTGGTGATCAAATACGGCGGCAACGCGATGGAAAGCGAGGAGCTGAAGACCGGCTTCGCCCGCGACATCGTGCTGATGAAGGCTGTCGGGATCAATCCGGTGGTGGTGCACGGCGGCGGTCCGCAGATCGGTGACCTGCTCAAGCGCCTGTCCATCGAGAGCCACTTCATCGACGGCATGCGCGTCACCGACGCGGCGACCATGGACGTGGTGGAGATGGTCCTCGGCGGCCAGGTGAACAAGGACATCGTCAACCTGATCAACCGCCATGGCGGCAGTGCCATCGGGCTGACCGGCAAGGACGCGGAGCTGATTCGCGCGAAGAAGCTCACCGTCACCCGCAAGACCCCGGAAATGACCACCCCGGAAATCATCGACATCGGCCACGTTGGCGAAGTGGTCGGCATCAACACCGACCTGCTGAACCTGCTGGTCAAGGGTGATTTCATCCCGGTGATCGCCCCGATCGGTGTCGGCGAGAACGGTGAGTCCTACAACATCAACGCCGACCTGGTGGCCGGCAAGGTGGCCGAGGCGCTGAAAGCCGAGAAGCTGATGCTGCTGACCAACATCGCCGGCCTGATGGACAAGTCGGGCAAAGTCCTGACCGGCCTGACCACCCAGCAGGTCGACGCCCTGATCGAAGACGGCACCATCTACGGCGGCATGCTGCCGAAGATCCGCTGCGCGCTGGAAGCGGTACAGGGTGGCGTGGGCAGCTCGCTGATCATCGACGGTCGCGTACCGAACGCGATCCTGCTGGAGATCTTCACCGATACCGGTGTGGGCACCCTGATCAGCAATCGCAAGCGTCCTTAAGCACTGCAATAAAAAAGACCCCGCCAGGCCAAGCCAGGCGGGGTCTTTTTTTATTGCGCCTTTCGTAGGAGCGGAGCTTGCCCGCGATAGCGGTGTATCAGGTTAGACCGCTATCGCGGGCAAGCCTCGCTCCTACAGGACAGCGTCAAACGCCGAATTGCGCGCGGTAGGCTTCTACCGCCGGCAGGTGCTGCTTGAGCGCCGGATCGTCGGCCAGGAACTGCAGGACCTGGTTCAGGGAAACGATGCTCACCACCGGAATGCCGAAGTCGCGCTCGACTTCCTGGATCGCCGACAACTCGCCGTTGCCACGCTCCTGACGGTTCAGGGCGATCAACACGCCCGCCGCCTTGGCGCCTTCCTGGGACTCGATGATCTGCATCACTTCACGAATCGCCGTGCCCGCGGTGATCACGTCGTCGATGATCAACACATCGCCGGTCAACGGCGCGCCCACCAGGCTGCCGCCTTCGCCATGGGCCTTGGCTTCCTTGCGGTTGAAGCACCACGGCAGATCGCGCTGGTGATGCTCGGCCAGGGCCACGGCCGTCGCCGCCGCCAAAGGAATGCCTTTGTACGCGGGACCGAACAGCACGTCGAAGGAAATGCCGCTGTCGACGATCGCCGCGGCATAAAAACGCCCCAGCTGCGCCAGGGCCGAGCCGCTGTTGAACAGGCCGGCATTGAAGAAGTAAGGACTGGTACGTCCGGACTTCAGGGTGAACTCACCGAAGCGCAAAACCCCGCGATCGATGGCAAAACGAATGAAATCGCGCTGATACGCCTGCATGAAAAAACCCCAAATACCACGGATTTAGCTAATTAAGTAGACCTCGGGTATCATACACGCACGTGATTTTTGGGGCCATTTATGCGGATCATCAGTGTGAACGTCAATGGTATTCAGGCTGCAGTGGAGCGTGGTTTGCTCAGCTGGTTACAAGCACAGAATGCCGACGTCATCTGCCTGCAGGACACCCGCGCCTCCGCCTTTGAACTGGACGATCCAGCCTTCCAACTGGATGGCTACTTCCTTTATGCCTGCGATGCCGAAGTTCCCGCCCAAGGCGGTGTGGCTTTGTACTCGCGGTTGCAACCGAAGGCTGTCATCAGCGGTCTCGGCTTCGAGACGGCCGACCGCTACGGGCGCTACCTGCAAGCCGATTTCGACAAGGTCAGCATCGCGACCTTGCTGCTTCCTTCCGGGCAGAACGGCGATGAAGACTTGAACCAGAAGTTCAAGCTTATGGACGATTTCGCCCGCTATCTGGATAAACAGCGGCGCAAACGTCGCGAGTACATCTATTGTGGCTCGCTGTACGTGGCGCAACAGAAGCTGGATATCAAGAACTGGCGCGACAGCCAGCAATCTCCGGGCTTCCTGGCGCCTGAGCGTGCCTGGATGGACGAGATTGTCGGCAACATGGGTTATGTCGATGCCCTGCGCGAAGTCAGCCGCGAAGGCGATCAGTACAGCTGGTGGCCGGACAACGAACAGGCCGAGATGCTCAACCTGGGCTGGCGTTTCGACTATCAGTTGCTGACCCCGGGCCTGCGTCGTTTCGTGCGCAGTGCACGCCTGCCGCGCCAACCGCGCTTCTCGCAGCACGCGCCGCTGATCGTGGACTACGACTGGACGCTGACCATCTAAGCGTCTTTTCGCAGCTACAAAAAAGCCGACAGCGATGTCGGCTTTTTTGTGGGCGTTCGGTCTACTTGATCAGTCGCCAGGTGAATGGATAGCGGTACGCCACCCCTTCGTTGGCCTTGATCCCGGCGATGATAGTCAGCACCAGGGCGCCGATCGCCAACAGACCGAAGAGCAGGAAGCCCACCAGCACCGCCATCAGCAGGAAGCAGACCAGCGAGGCGATGGCCACCGTGATCTGGAAGTTCAGCGCTTCCTTGCCCTGGGCATCGATGAATGGGTCGGTCTCGCGCTTCATCTGCCAGAGGACCAGGGGGCCGATCAGGGTTCCGAACGGAATCCAGATCCCCAGCAAGGCCGACAGGTGACAGAACATGGCCCACTGCCGCACCTCGTGGCTCGGCAGGGGTTGCGGAAGCTGGTCGTCGCTCATGATGCTCTCCTTGCGGGAAGTCGCCGGGCAATCAGTCAGCCAAGGCTGCCTGTTGCAGTTCGAAGATCTCGCTCATGCCTTTTCTGGCCAGCGCCAGCATGGCGTTCAGCTCTTCCGGCTGGAACGGCGCGCCTTCGGCAGTGCCCTGGACTTCGATGAAGCCACCGGTACTGGTCATGACCACATTGAGGTCGGTCTCGGCCGCCGAGTCTTCCAGGTAATCCAGGTCCAGCACCGGTTCACCCTGGTACATGCCCACGGAAACCGCCGCGATCATTTGCTTGATCGGGTCGCCGCCCTTCAGGCCGCCGCGCTTCTTGATCACTTTCAGCGCATCCACCAGGGCCACCATGGCACCGGTGATCGACGCGGTACGGGTGCCGCCATCGGCCTGGATCACATCGCAGTCGACATACAGGGTGACGTCGCCCAGCTTGGTCATGTCCAGCGCAGCGCGCAGGGAGCGACCGATCAGGCGCTGGATCTCCAGGGTCCGGCCGCCTTGCTTGCCGCGGCTGGCTTCGCGCTGGTTACGCTCGCCGGTGGAACGCGGCAGCATGCCGTATTCGGCGGTCAACCAACCCTGGCCCTGGCCCTTGAGGAAGCGGGGCACGCCGTTCTCGACGCTGACCGTGCAGATCACTTTGGTGTCACCGAACTCGACCAGTACAGATCCCTCGGCGTGTTTGGTGTAGTTGCGGGTGATGCGGATCGAGCGGAGCTGATCGGCAGCGCGACCACTTGGACGTTTCATAGGGAAATACCTGTACGGGGACTGAAAACTGCCGGACATTATAGAGCCCGCAGCCCGGCCTGGGCAGTTCTAAAAAGCCCGGCCCGTCGGCAACGCCCCCTGGAACGCTCCTCCGGTCGCCCCGCAGCGCTTTGTCACACCCGCAGTTTGGGAGCATCCACCGCACTGCGCTACAATCCTGCGCCTTCGTAGCCTATCGGCTTCAATTCATTCATAGCGGGCCCGTGCAACCCTCTGCGGTTGGCGGTGGACCTGTATCGGAGGTATCTCCATGGTGCACAGCATGACCGCCTTCGCCCGGGTAGAACGGGCCGGCACTCAGGGCACCCTGAGCTGGGAACTGCGCTCGGTCAACAGCCGTTACCTCGAACCGCACCTGCGCCTGCCGGAGTCCTTCCGTGACCTGGAAGGCGCGGTCCGCGAGGCCCTGCGCCAGGGGCTGTCGCGCGGCAAGATTGAGTGCACCCTGCGCTTCACCGAAGAAACCACCGGCAAACCGCTGCAGGTCGACCGCGAGCGCGCCGCGCAACTGGTGGCCGCCGCCGAATCCGTGGCCAGCCTGATCAAGCAGCCGGCGGCCCTGAACCCGCTGGAAGTCCTGGCCTGGCCCGGCGTGCTGGTGGCCGACGCCAGCGATCCGCAGGCCCTGAACAACGAGGCCCTGAGCCTGTTCAACCAGGGGCTGCAAGAACTGAAGAACGGCCGCGAGCGCGAAGGCGCCGAGCTGGCCCGGCTGATCAACGACCGCCTGACTTCCATCGAGGAAGACGTCGCGACCCTGCGCGAGCTGGTCCCGCAGATGCTCGCCACCCAGCGCCAGAAGGTGCTCGATCGCTTCGCTGACATGCAGGCCGAGCTCGACCCCACGCGCCTGGAACAGGAAATGGTCCTGCTCGCCCAGAAGAGCGACGTCGCCGAAGAACTGGACCGCCTGAGCACCCACATCATCGAAGTGCGCCGCGTCCTCAAGTCCGGCGGCGCCGCCGGCCGGCGCCTGGACTTCCTGATGCAGGAGCTCAACCGCGAAGCCAACACACTGGGCTCCAAGGCCTTCGACCCGCGCAGCACCCAGGCGGCGGTCAACCTCAAGGTGTTGATCGAGCAGATGCGCGAACAAGTACAGAATATCGAGTAAGGCTACCCCCACATGAACCACAGCACCGGCACCCTCTACATCATTTCCGCGCCCTCGGGCGCGGGCAAGACCAGCCTGGTCAAGGCCCTGATCGACGCCGATCCATCGATCCGCGTTTCCGTGTCCCACACCACCCGCGCCATGCGCCCGGGCGAAGTGGACGGCGTGAACTACCACTTCGTCTCGCGCGAAGCGTTCGTGAAGATGGGCGAACACGGCGACTTCCTCGAGCGCGCCGAAGTCTTCGGCAATCTCTATGGCACCTCCCAGAGCCACCTGCAGCAGACCCTGGACGAAGGCCACGACCTGATCCTGGAAATCGACTGGCAAGGCGCCGAGCAGGTGCGCAAGCTGATGCCCCAGGCCCGCTCGGTCTTTATCCTGCCGCCGTCCCAGCAGGCCTTGCGCCAGCGTCTGACCAACCGCGGCCAGGACAGCGACGAGATCATCGAAGGCCGGATGCGCGAAGCCGTCAGCGAAATGAGCCACTACGTCGACTACGACTACCTGATCATCAACGACGATTTCGCCCACGCGCTGGACGATCTGAAAGCGATTTTCCGCACCAACCAGCTGCACCAGAAGCGCCAGCAACAGCGTTTCGGTAAACTGCTCGCCGAACTGCTGGGCTGATACAGCTCTTCCCAAAACCGCTGCAAGGGCTTTACATTGGCACTTGTAGCGCGTCGGAAAGCTTGGTTAAAAAATCAGCGCTTCCCTAATCGCTGGTGATTTTTTAAACTGTCGAGTCCGCTCGCCCATCCGGGCACCGCGCATATTGCATTTGCTACGAGGAAGACCATGGCCCGCGTAACCGTTGAAGACTGTCTAGAACACGTGGATAACCGCTTTGAGCTGGTCATGCTCTCTACCAAGCGTGCCCGTCAACTGGCAACCGGCGGCAAAGAGCCGAAAGTAGCCTGGGAAAACGACAAGCCTACCGTTGTCGCCCTGCGCGAAATCGCTGAAGGCCTGATCGACTACGCAGCTATCGCTGAAGCCGAAATCGTTGAAGATGAACCGCTTTTTGCTGCTTTCGAGGACGAGTCCAACGAGGCCGTCTAAGCCTATGCCTGGTCGACGTAGCACGGCGCGGGATCACAGCTTACGGCAGGAGTCATCATGCCGAGCATAGACGCCCTCGCCGATCGCTTATCGACCTACCTCGGCACGGACCAGGTCAATCTGGTCCGCCGAGCGTATTTCTACGCCGAACAAGCCCATGACGGTCAGCGCCGTCGCAGCGGCGAGGCGTACGTCACGCACCCATTGGCGGTCGCCAATATTCTCGCCGACATGCACATGGACCATCAGAGCCTGATGGCCGCGATGCTGCATGACGTGATCGAAGACACCGGTATCGCCAAGGAAGCGCTGCAAGCGCAGTTCGGTGAAACCGTGGCCGAACTGGTCGACGGGGTCAGCAAACTGACCCAGATGAACTTCGAGACCAAGGCCGAAGCCCAAGCGGAAAACTTCCAGAAAATGGCCATGGCCATGGCGCGCGACATCCGCGTGATCCTGGTCAAGCTGGCCGACCGCCTGCACAACATGCGCACCCTGGAAGTGCTCTCCGGCGAAAAACGCCGGCGGATCGCCAAGGAAACCCTGGAGATCTACGCCCCCATCGCCAACCGCCTGGGCATGCACAGCGTACGCATCGAGTTCGAAGACCTCGGCTTCAAGGCCATGCACCCGATGCGTTCCGCGCGGATCTACCAGGCGGTCAAGCGCGCCCGGGGCAACCGCAAGGAAATCGTCAACAAGATTGAAGAATCCCTGGGCCACTGCCTGGCCATCGATGGCATCCAGGGCGAGGTCAGCGGCCGCCAGAAGCACCTGTACGGCATCTACAAGAAGATGCGCGGCAAGCGCCGGGCCTTCAACGAGATCATGGACGTCTACGCGTTCCGGATCATCGTCGACAAGGTCGACACCTGCTACCGCGTGCTCGGCGCTGTACATAACCTGTACAAGCCGCTGCCGGGCCGCTTCAAGGATTACATCGCGATCCCCAAGGCCAACGGCTACCAGTCGCTGCACACGACGCTGTTCGGCATGCACGGCGTGCCGATCGAGATCCAGATCCGCACCCGCGAAATGGAAGAGATGGCCAACAACGGCATCGCCGCCCACTGGCTGTACAAGTCCAGCGGCGACGAGCAGCCAAAGGGCACCCATGCCCGGGCTCGCCAGTGGGTCAAGGGCGTGCTGGAGATGCAGCAACGCGCCGGCAACTCCCTGGAATTCATCGAAAGCGTGAAGATCGACCTGTTCCCGGACGAGGTCTACGTGTTCACGCCCAAAGGCCGGATCATGGAGCTGCCCAAGGGCTCCACGGCGGTCGACTTCGCCTACGCGGTACACACCGACGTCGGCAACAGCTGCATCGCCTGCCGCATCAACCGCCGCCTGGCGCCGCTGTCCGAACCGCTGCAGAGCGGCTCCACCGTGGAAATCGTCAGCGCCCCGGGTGCACGCCCGAACCCGGCCTGGCTCAACTTCGTAGTCACCGGCAAGGCTCGCACCCACATCCGCCACGCACTGAAACTGCAACGCCGCTCCGAGTCCATCAGCCTCGGCGAACGCCTGCTGAACAAGGTGCTCAACGGCCTCGACAGCTCGCTGGAACAGATTTCCGCGGAACGCATCAAGGCCATGCTCACCGAGTACCGCCTCGAACTGATCGAAGACCTGCTCGAAGACATCGGCCTGGGCAATCGCATGGCCTATGTGGTGGCCCGCCGCCTGCTCGGCGAAGGCGAACAGTTGCCAAGCCCGGAGGGCCCGCTGGCCATTCGCGGTACCGAAGGCCTGGTCCTGAGCTATGCCAAGTGCTGCACCCCGATCCCCGGCGACCCGATCGTCGGGCACCTGTCCGCGGGCAAGGGGATGGTGGTGCACCTGGACAACTGCCGCAATATCAGCGAAATCCGCCATAACCCGGAAAAATGCATCCAGCTGTCGTGGGCCAAGGATGTCACCGGCGAATTCAATGTCGAGCTGCGCGTGGAGCTGGAACACCAGCGCGGCCTGATCGCCCTGCTGGCCAGCAGCGTCAACGCGGCCGACGGCAATATCGAGAAAATCAGCATGGACGAACGCGATGGTCGCATCAGCGTGGTCCAACTGGTGGTCAGCGTGCACGACCGCGTGCACCTGGCCCGCGTGATCAAGAAGCTGCGCGCCCTGACCGGGGTCATCCGCATCACTCGCATGCGTGCATAGCTCGCCCCCAAGCCCCGACCATTACAAGGAGTCATTCATGACCAAGACCGTTATCACCAGCGACAAGGCACCTGCCGCGATCGGCACCTACTCCCAGGCGATCAAGGCTGGCAACACCGTCTACATGTCCGGCCAGATCCCGCTCGATCCAAAGACCATGGAACTGGTGGAAGGCTTCGAAGCCCAGACCATCCAGGTATTCGAGAACCTCAAGTCCGTGGCCGAAGCCGCCGGTGGTTCGTTCAAGGACATCGTCAAGCTGAACATCTTCCTCACCGACCTGAGCCACTTCGCCAAGGTCAACGAGATCATGGGCAAGTACTTCGAACAGCCCTACCCTGCCCGCGCCGCCATCGGCGTTGCCGCCCTGCCAAAAGGCGCGCAGGTTGAAATGGATGCCATCCTGGTCATCGAGTGACACCTCCGGCGCGGCTACCCAGGCCGCGCCGTCTTCGTTCTGAAAGGATTTGCTCATGCGCCAAGCGCTAGCCCTCTCGTTGTGCGCCCTGTTTCTCGGTGGCTGCGCCAGCGACCCCGCCGACCGTGACATCAGTGGCACCTGGATCAATCAGGTCGCCATCGACGCCGCCACCAAGGGCGGACCTCTGCGCGAAGCCCTGCAAGGCTACGGCCCGACCCTGGAATGGGACGTCAACACCAAGGCCGGTCAGGCGCGCTACAACAACGGTTTCGAAAACGCCCAAGGCCAGATGCTGGCTGAAAAGTCCGGTTCCTGGAAAATCGACTTCTACAATTCCGCCATCACCTTGAAACGCGACGGCAAACAACTGCTGCAAGAAGCCAACGACAACGAACCGGAACAGGTCTTCGATCGTCCCAAGGACCCGGCACCGGAAGGCGCGCCACTGGGCGCCAACTTCGAGCGCGCCCTGTACTCGGCCTACCTGGGTGGCGAGTGGAAAATCGTCAACGGCCCGGGCGAAGGCGGCACGGTACTGTTCCAGTCCAACGGCCAGGTCATGGGCCTGCCGGGCGCCGATCGCTTCGCACTGTGCCTCGCCGGCGACTGCGCGTCGATGACCGACGGCTACGACAACCTGTGGCTGCAACTCAACGGCCAGGGCAAGCCGTGGATCTTTGCGCGCAACGGCAAGCAACTGGAGATCTTCCAGGCCATCAACACCTCCCAGGAGGCGGACCAGTTCCCCGGCTACATCCAGGGTACGCGCCAGTGGTTACTGGAAAAACAGTGACCCAGCAAAAAGGAGCCGCAAGGCTCCTTTTTCTTTATCCAGGACAGGGCTCAGCTCCGACCCTCGATAATCTCCACATACCCCTCGCGAAAACTCGGATAACGCGGCTCCCACCCCAGAGCCCTGGCCCGGGCGTTGCTGCAGCGCTTGCTGCCAGAACGCCGCACACTCGCATCGGCCGCCCACTCGGTCACGCCCAGGTACTCGCGCAGCCAGGCCACCACCTCCGCCAATGGCGCCGGTGCATCGTCGACACCGATATAGCAGCCCTCGAGCGCCACGCCGCGCCGATCGGCCTGCAGCAGGAAGGCCAGCAGCCCTGCGGCATCGTCGGCATGGATGCGGTTGCCATACAGCGGCGGATCGATGGCGACGCGATAGCCCTGGCGCACCTGACTCAACAGCCACTCCCGCCCCGGGCCGTAGATGCCGGTCAAGCGCACCAGGCTGGCGGGAATACCACTGTGCAAGGCCACTTGCTCGGCCTCGAGCATCAGGCGCCCGGAATAGCCGTCGGCCTGCGCCGGCGAGGTCTCGTCGATCCACTCGCCGTCCTTCTGGCCATAGACGCTGCTGCTGGACACGAACAGCAGGCGTTTCGGCGACTGCCCGTGCTGCTTGAGCCAACCCAGGACATGGGTCAGCCCCTCGACATAGGCCGCGCGATAACCCGCCTCGTCATGCTCGGTGGCGGCCGCGCTGTACACCAGGTAATCCAGGGGCGTGGTGGGCCAGCTTGACGGGCACTGCTCGCTGAACAGATCGCCCGCCACGCCGATCACCCCCGCCGGCAAGTGCGAAACCGTGCGCCGCAGGCCATAGACCTGCCAGTTTTCGGCCAGCAATTGCTGCGCCAGACGACTGCCGACATCACCGCAGCCAGCAATCAGAACAGTAGGGGCGGACATCAGAAAACTCCTATCGGAAAGCCACAGACTAGCGTCGGCAATGGACGAGCGGCTAGCAATCAAAGAAAAAAAGAGACTCTATTACTTCTGTTAACAAGAATTAGTTGCAATAATGACCGTCCATTTGTTCTCGGCCCTGCGAGGCCTAGAAGGACACTTACCCTTTTCCCTCTCAGGTCCGGCCAGCATGACACGCAATCAATTCCCCGCTTCGCCAACCCAACGCCCAAGCCCGCTGCGCGCCATGAGCGCGGTCGCTGCGTTGCTGTTCAGCCTGCTGCTGGCCCCGACCGCGGCCTTCGCCGATGAGCAGGCCCCGGCCGCTACTTCGGCACCTGCCGCAGCTCACGCACCGGCCAACGCCGCGACCCCGGCAGCCACCCCAGTGGCCATGGCGCCGGCGCCCGCCGAAGGCGAACCGGCTGTGCAGGCCTCTGAAGTCCTCGAAGCGGACAACACCCTGGGCATGGCCCACGACCTGTCGCCGTGGGGCATGTACCAGAACGCCGACATCATCGTGAAGCTGGTGATGATCGGCCTGGCCATCGCCTCGATCATCACCTGGACCATCTGGATCGCCAAGGGCTTCGAGCTGATGGGCGCCAAGCGTCGTCTGCGCGGTGAGATCCTCGACCTGAAAAAGGCCATCACCCTCAAGGAAGCCAGCGTCACCGCCGCCAAAGAGGGCACCCTGGCCAACCTGCTGGTCCACGACGCGCTGGAAGAAATGCGCCTGTCGGCCAATAGCCGCGAGAAAGAAGGCATCAAGGAACGCGTCAGCTTCCGTCTCGAGCGCCTGGTCGCCGCCTGTGGCCGCAACATGAGCAGCGGCACCGGCGTCCTCGCCACCATCGGCTCCACAGCGCCCTTCGTTGGTCTGTTCGGCACCGTGTGGGGCATCATGAACAGCTTCATCGGCATCGCCAAAACCCAGACCACCAACCTCGCCGTCGTTGCCCCCGGCATCGCCGAAGCCCTGCTGGCAACCGCTCTGGGCCTGGTCGCAGCGATTCCGGCCGTGGTCATCTACAACGTCTTCGCCCGCTCCATCGCCGGCTACAAGGCCCAGGTATCCGACGCTTCGGCGCAAGTCCTGCTGCTGGTCAGCCGTGACCTGGATCACCTGCCGACCACCGTCGAGCGCTCCGCCCAACCCCATGTGGCCAAAGTAGGGTAATCCGCCATGGGCCTGCATTTGAAAGAAGGCGCAGAAGACGATCTGGCCGAGAACCACGAAATCAACGTCACGCCGTTCATCGACGTGATGCTGGTGCTGCTGATCATCTTCATGGTCGCGGCGCCCCTGGCGACCGTGGACATCAAGGTCGATCTCCCGGCCTCGACCGCCAAACCGGCGCCGCGCCCGGAGAAGCCGGTGTTTCTCAGCGTCAAGGCCGACCAACGCCTGTATCTGGGCGACGACGAAGTGAAAGCCGAAGCCCTCGGCGCCACCCTCGACGCCAAGACCCAGGGCAATAAAGACACGACGATCTTCTTCCAGGCCGACAAGGGCGTGGATTACGGCGACCTGATGAGTGTGATGGATGCCCTGCGGGCCGCCGGATACCTGAAGGTCGGCCTGGTCGGACTTGAGACGGCTACCAAGAAATGATCACGACGCGCCAAAAACTGACGCGTTACAGCGGTAGCCTGGCTATCGTGCTGGGGGTCCACGCGGTCGCGATCCTGCTCGCGCTCAACTGGAGCTCCCCCATGCCGGTCGAGCTGCCACCTCAGGCGATGATGGTCGAGCTGGCGCCGCTTCCGGCACCGCCTCCTCCGGCGCCGCCCAAGGTCGTGACGCCACCGCAGCCGCCGGCTCCGGTCGAAGAACTGCCGCTGCCCAAACTGGCGGAAGCGCCGAAGCCGACGATTTCCGTGCCCAAGCCGGCCAAACCCAAGCCCAAGCCACAACCGCCCAAGCCAGTGGAAAAAACGCCGGAACCGCCGAAGGAAAAGCCGAGCGAAGAGAAGCCCAGCGACGCTCCGCCCGCACCCGCCGCGGCACCGTCCTCAGCCCCCGCTCCGGGCCCGTCGCCCTCGCAGATCGCCGCCAAGGAAAGCTGGCAAGGCACCCTGCTGGCGCACCTGGCCAAGTACAAGAAGTACCCGCCAGGCGCCCAGGCACGGGGCAAGGAAGGCTTGAACCGGCTGCGCTTCGTGGTCGACGCCCAGGGCAACGTGCTGTCCTACGAACTGGTAGGACGCTCGGGTAACGCCGATCTGGACCGGGCTACCCTGGAAATGATCCGCCGCGCCCAGCCGCTGCCCAAACCACCGGCGGACATGCTCAACAATGGCTCGATCGAAATCGTCGCGCCCTTCGTTTACTCCCTGGAGAAACGTCGCCGCTGAGCAGGCAAGCCCCAACGAAAAGGCACCGCAAGGTGCCTTTTTGCTTTTTCGCGGGCGCTACTCATGCATTGCCCAGTGTTACAGCAAGTCCTCCGTCTGATAACGTGCGTCTATCGATTGCAGCCGGTATGCTTGGCCCGCAACCTCATGGACGTCCGCTATGACTCTGACTGAATTACGCTACATCGTTACCCTCGCCCAAGAGCAGCACTTCGGCCACGCGGCCGAGCGTTGCCATGTCAGCCAGCCGACCCTGTCGGTGGGCGTGAAGAAGCTGGAAGACGAACTCGGTGTGCTGATTTTCGAGCGCAGCAAGAGTGCGGTACGTCTGACCCCGGTCGGCGAAGGTATCGTCGCCCAGGCGCAAAAGGTTCTCGAACAGGCCCAAGGCATCCGCGAGCTGGCCCAGGCCGGCAAGAACCAGCTGACCGCCCCGCTGAAAGTCGGCGCGATCTACACCGTCGGCCCGTACCTGTTCCCGCACCTGATCCCGCAACTGCACCGGGTCGCCCCGCAGATGCCGTTGTACATCGAAGAGAACTTCACCCACGTGCTGCGCGACAAGCTGCGCAACGGCGAACTGGACGCGATCATCATCGCCCTGCCGTTCAACGAAGCCGACGTGCTGACCCTGCCGCTGTACGACGAACCCTTCTACGTGCTGATGCCAAGCACCCACCCCTGGACCCAGAAAGAGACCATCGACACCAACCTGCTCAACGACAAGAGCCTGTTGCTGCTGGGCGAAGGCCACTGCTTCCGCGACCAGGTGCTGGAAGCCTGCCCGACCCTGACCAAGGGCAACGACGGCGCCAAGCACACCACGGTGGAATCCAGCTCCCTGGAAACCATCCGCCATATGGTCGCTTCGGGCCTTGGCGTCTCGATCCTGCCGCTGTCGGCGGTGGACAGCCATCACTACGCCCCGGGCGTGATCGAAGTGCGCCCGCTGACCCCGCCGGTGCCATTCCGTACCGTGGCGATCGCCTGGCGCGCCAGCTTCCCGCGGCCCAAAGCCATCGAGATCCTCGCCGATTCGATCCGCCTGTGTTCGGTGGCCAAGCCGCCTGCCGCGAGTTAAGCCGTCGCGATGACTGAGCTGTCGAAAGTGTCGGTCACGGCACTCAAGGGTGTCGGCGAAGCCATGGCCGAGAAACTGGCCAAGGTGGGCCTGGAGAACCTGCAGGACGTCTTGTTCCACCTGCCCCTGCGTTATCAGGACCGCACCCGCGTGGTGCCGATCGGTGCGCTGCGCCCCGGCCAGGATGCGGTGATCGAAGGCACCGTCAGCGGCGCCGACGTGGTGATGGGTAAGCGCCGCAGCCTGCTGGTACGCCTGCAGGACGGCACCGGCGGCCTGAGCCTGCGTTTCTACCATTTCAGCAACGCGCAGAAGGAAGGCCTGAAGCGCGGCACCCGCGTGCGCTGTTACGGCGAAGCGCGCCCCGGCGCCTCGGGGCTGGAAATCTACCACCCGGAATACCGCGCCATCAGCGGCGACGAACCGCCGCCGGTGGACCAGACCCTGACCCCTATCTATCCACTCACCGAAGGCCTGACCCAGCAGCGCCTGCGCATGCTGTGCCAGCAGAGCCTGGCCCTGCTCGGCCCGCGCAGCCTGCCGGACTGGCTGCCGGCAGAACTGGCGCGGGATTACCAGCTGGCGCCGCTGGACGATGCGATTCGCTACCTGCACCACCCACCCGCCGACGCCGATGTCGACGAGCTGGCCCTGGGGCACCACTGGGCCCAGCACCGCCTGGCGTTCGAGGAACTGCTGACCCATCAACTATCCCAGCAACGTCTGCGCGAAAGCCTGCGCTCGCAACTCGCCCCGGCGCTGCCCAAGGCCACCCGGCTGCCGGCGCAGTACCTGAAGAACCTCGGCTTCCCGCCCACGGGGGCGCAGCAGCGGGTCGGCAACGAGATCGCCTACGACCTCAGCCAGCCGGAGCCGATGCTGCGGCTGATCCAGGGCGACGTCGGGGCCGGCAAGACCGTGGTCGCCGCCCTGGCCGCCCTGCAAGCGCTGGAAGCCGGGTACCAGGTGGCGCTGATGGCGCCGACCGAGATCCTCGCCGAGCAGCACTTCATCACCTTCAAGCGCTGGCTGGAGCCCCTGGGGCTGGAAGTCGCCTGGCTGGCCGGCAAGCTCAAGGGCAAGAACCGCAGCGCCGCCCTGGAACAGATCGCCGCCGGGGCGCCGATGGTGGTCGGCACCCACGCCTTGTTCCAGGACGAAGTGCAGTTCAAGAACCTGGCGCTGGTGATCATCGACGAACAACACCGCTTCGGCGTGCAGCAGCGCCTGGCCCTGCGCCAGAAAGGCGTGGGCGGACGCCTGTGCCCGCACCAGCTGATCATGACCGCTACGCCGATTCCGCGGACCCTGGCCATGAGCGCCTACGCCGACCTCGACACCTCGATCCTCGATGAGCTGCCGCCGGGCCGTACGCCGGTGAACACCGTGCTGGTCACCGACTCGCGGCGGGTCGAGGTCATCGAACGGGTGCGCGCCGCCTGCGCCGAAGGGCGCCAGGCCTATTGGGTGTGCACGCTGATCGAAGAGTCCGAAGAGCTGACCTGCCAGGCCGCGGAAACCACTTACGAAGACCTGAGCAGCGCCCTGGGCGAGTTGCGGGTCGGCCTGATCCACGGGCGCATGAAACCGGCGGAAAAGGCCGAAGTCATGGGCCGCTTCAAGGTCGGTGAGTTGCAGCTGCTGGTGGCCACCACCGTGATCGAAGTCGGCGTCGATGTGCCCAACGCCAGCCTGATGATCATCGAGAACCCCGAACGCCTGGGCCTGGCCCAGTTGCACCAGCTGCGCGGCCGCGTGGGTCGGGGCAGCGCCGCCAGCCACTGCGTGATGCTCTACCATCCGCCCCTGTCGCAGATCGGCCGCCAGCGCCTGGGCATCATGCGCGAAACCAACGACGGTTTCGTCATCGCCGAAAAGGACCTGGAACTGCGCGGCCCCGGCGAGATGCTCGGCACCCGCCAGACCGGCCTGCTGCAATTCAAGGTCGCCGACCTGATGCGCGACGCCGACCTGCTGCCGGCGGTGCGTGACGCCGCCCAGGCCCTGCTGGAGCGCTGGCCGCACCATGTCAGCCCGCTGCTGGAACGCTGGCTGCGCCATGGGCAGCAATACGGCCAAGTGTGAGCAGTGTCTCAGTTAAGGGGCGAATGCCCCGATCAAGCTGGTTATACTCCTGAAATTGTTTGAAAACGGATACAGACCATGACAGAAGTTGCCCTCGCCACCGCAGCCCCGCACGCTCCGTCTGTAATCCGGCTGCTGCTCGACAAGCTGAACATCAGCTTCACGGAAGTGCTCGACCACCCAGGCCTCCCGGCCGCGCGCAAGGTACAGGCGGTCCTGCTGGACGACGCCGTTGGCGCGCTGATGGTGCTGTTCCCCCAGAGCCAGTTGCTGGACCTCAATCGCCTCGCCGAACTGACCGGCCGCCGCCTGACCGCGGTCTCGACCGAGCGCCTGGAGCGCATGCTCGGCAAACACAACCTGAGCCTGCTGCCCGGCCTGCCGGCGCTCACCAGCTCGCCCTGCCTGTATGAAGAAAGCCTGCTGCGCGAACCGAACCTGCTGATCAACTCCGGCGAACCGGGCCTGCTGCTGGAAATCACCAGCGAGGCCTTCAAGAGCATGCTGAGCAAGGCCAGCGCCGGCAACTTCGGCGAGGCCCTGAGCAGCATCCGCCCGAACCTCGACCGCCCGGACGATGACCGCGAAGAAATCACCCAGGCGGTGCAGGCCTTCACCGCCCGGCGCATCCAGCAACGCCTGGAAGCGACCATCGAAATTCCGCCCCTGGCCGAGACGGCGCAGAAGATCATCAAGCTGCGGGTCGACCCCAACGCCACCATCGACGACATCACCGGCGTGGTGGAAACCGACCCGGCCCTGGCCGCGCAGGTGGTGAGTTGGGCCGCCTCGCCCTACTACGCCTCGCCGGGCAAGATCCGCTCGGTGGAAGACGCCATCGTCCGCGTCCTGGGCTTCGACCTGGTGATCAACCTGGCGCTGGGCCTGGCCCTGGGCAAGACCCTGAGCCTGCCCAAGGACCACCCGCAACACAGCACGCCGTACTGGCAGCAGTCGATCTATACCGCCGCCGTCATCGAAGGCCTGACCCGCGCCATGCCCCGCGCCCAGCGCCCGGAATCGGGCCTGACCTACCTCGCCGGCCTGCTGCACAACTTCGGCTACCTGCTGCTGGCCCACGTCTTCCCGCCGCACTTCTCGCTGATCTGCCGGCACCTGGAGGTCAACCCGCACCTGTGCCACAGCTACGTGGAACAGCACCTGCTGGGCATCAGCCGCGAGCAGATCGGCTCCTGGCTGATGCGCTATTGGGACATGCCGGACGAGCTGTGCACCGCCCTGCGCTTCCAGCACGACCCGAGCTACGACGGCGCCTACGCCGAGTACCCGAACCTGGTGTGCCTGGCCGTGCGCCTGCTGCGCAGCCGCGGCATCGGCTCCGGCCCCGACGAAGCCATCCCCGATGCCATGTTCGAGCGCCTGGGCATCACCCGCGACAAGGCCGAAGACGTGGTCAGCAAAGTCCTCGAAGCCGAAGTCCTGCTGCGGGAACTGGCCTCGCAGTTCAGCCAGCACTAACGCAAAACGGGCAAGCCCCACTCCCGTAGGAGCGAGGCTTGCCCGCGATAATCTCCCCCGATCAAACCCGACCGGATCTAACCCGTTCTCAAGCCTTCGGCTTGGCCTTCTTCGGCTTCAGGTACTTGGTCAGCCCCTGGAACCAGATCACCAGCGCCGGGTTGCCCTTGATCTGGATCGACTTGTCCTGAATCCCGGTCATAAAGGCCAGTTGCTTGTTCTTCGCCTGCATCGTGGCAAAACCATAAGCCGCATCCTTGAAGGCGATGGCAAACGCCGGCTCGGGATACACCCCGGACTTGCTGGTAATCCGCTGGCCCTTCACCAGGAAATGCCGCGCCACCTTGCCATCCAGCGTCTGCAGCTGAAACACCAGCTCCTTGTCGCCCAGCTGCTGCTGGAACGCCGGATTGGTCCGGCTGGCCTTGCCCATCAACAGGCCCATCATCCACAGAAGAAAACGAAATTTCATGCGCAAAGCCCCAAAGGAAAAATGAACGGCTGGCGCAGTGTAGCGGCTTCGGAAGGGAACGCCACTATCGGGTGACGTTGAAAGAGGATGGACAGGTTTTCTCGCATGATGACCGCCAAGTCACGTTTTACTGCCTGTCTGACAGGCCTGCCCACATCCCCATCTGCGCATTCCCACACTCAGCGCGGAAACCGGGTTACGCACTGCTTCGCCACGTTCATCTCCCAGTAAGTGCTGATCAGCGCTTTGCGTTTTTTATCTATCTCGAGGTTAACGAAACCGTCGCCGCAATCCGGCTGCAGTTCTTCGAAGAACCCTGTTTGTGGTTGGAAAACGAAAATCCTATGAATGTCGTAGGTGCCCATTCCGTCGTCGATTTGCCAAACCGCAAAATCCTTCATGCCGTCGAAATTGAAATCGTCGATCTGCACGTGCAGTTCGTTCAGGGCTTCGAATTCTATTGTCCTGGATTCGCTATGAGCCTCGCTTTTAACCGCGACCCTTAACGTCGATCCCTCCAACACCAGCGTCGTTTCGACGTTTGTGGCTGGATTGAACGTCGTCACCTCGGCAAACGCCGTAACCGTCCACAACAACCCCAACAGCGATACGGCTAAAGTCTTGAATCGCATTTCCTTGCCCCATTCCCACTGACAACCGGTTTCCAACGATGAGGCACGAACGTGCTCTCGCCCCCACCTGCACGAAGAACCGCCCTCAAAACGTAACGGCCCAGTGCACTCCCTGAGTTTCTAAAGCGCAAAGTCCGACACTTCACTGAGCATCCAGCACTGCCCACGAACAAACCGGTACTCGATCACATAGTCGGTATCCGGCTTTTGCAATATCACCGAGGCGCTGTCCTCGTGCTGCTCCTTGACCGTCAACGTCAGCCCCTCAATCTCCCGCTTCGCCCGATCCGGTATCAGCGGAAACTTGATCTGGGCCTCATTCAAGGCACATTTCTCGGATGTTGGTTCGGGGTCACCGGCCACCGTCGTCACAAATTGCAGCGGTCGTTGAACAAAGGCTTTCTGGACGACCGTGTGCTGCGCAAAAGACGCAAGGAACGCGTCGAAGTCAACGGACGGACAAGCGACCTCCGGAACCTGAGGCGCCAATACGCCTTCCCCGTGTACGGAGCCACCCGAGATGTCACGCACGATGCTGTCCAAGTAGTCCGAGCGCTCCAGGCTCATTCTGGCGATACAGTTATTGATCGTCGTGACATGCGCCGCCGTGCCGGGCTCAATATCCGTGGCCTCAAGCGGGCAATTGGTGTCTCGCAACTTGATCCAGGCACGCTGCGAGTCCCTGGCCATGGCCACGAAAACCTTCCCCTGCCCAGGGTTCGCGTATTGCTGCGACTCGAACCGCGCCAAGAGTTTCTTGTAAGCGTCATTGAGCCTTACGTCGGCAGCCTGGCGAGCGATTTCGGCACACTGGTCTACCTGCGCACTGCCGGCGATCTCTTTGCAGCCGTCCTCAGCCAGCACATTCGAGATGGGCATTAGCCCGAGTAACAGCAATGAGAAATGGCTAAACATCTTCAATTTTTCAGGCCTTGAGTAAGAAATCGCTCGAATTGCCGCGCTCGTGAGCCATACCGCAGGATTAAGGCTGCCCATAGCTGACTCTCTTTAGCGTGGGACTTTCTTCACGGAGCTGTTTCGCAGTGACGCCATAGGCTTTGATCAGCCCTTCAGACGAGCCCTTCGATCCGAACGACCGGTAGGCATTGCTGTAGCTGTATTGCTCCAACCGCCCGGCCGTCGAGTAATACCCGTGCCATTCCGGGCAAGCACCGCAACCGCCGTAGCCGCCAATTGAGACCAGGCTGCCTTTAGTGCCATTCAAACAATCCATCGTTACTACAACGTTGCTCAACATCGACGTCGCTGTGCCGTCAGACGTCCGTTGTGAAACCTGGTCGATATCGCGTCTGAGCAACTTGCCGCCGATGTTGATCGTCTGGTCGGAGCAAACCGGGAGCATCTGATCCTCATTGGCTTGCACCGTCACCGATCGACAAGACGAAACCAACACCACTTCAACGCCGCCACATTGCATGACATCGCGTTGGGTGTACGCATCCGTTGGAGCCGCGGAGATTGAAAATGAGAGCGGCAGAAAGCTGCCCGCAAGAAGAAGCCGATTCATGGAGCATTCCTTTTCGCCGTTAACCGGCCTGTTGGCCCGCCAGGCACGTTGCATAGCCATTGGCGAACTTGGCATCGAATGACAACTCCACCGGCTCTTCCAGCTCCGCCGACGTATTGAGCAGCACTTGGGTGGCCGGGGTGTATGTGATCCAGCCGATGCTTCCGGTGCCGTCCGTGTCATAGAACAGTTGTGCATGCACCATTTCACCGTCGTCCTCGTCGATCAGCAGATTGACCTTGTCCTTGCCGACATAACGAAACGGGAAATTGCTGCTCCTGACCAACTCGGTGAGATAGCCGTAGCAACCACCCTCATCTGCAGTGGCGGGCATGGTGTAAGCGAGAGGCAAAAGTAGAAGTGCACTCAGCATCGGCCGAATGAAAAAGCAGTTCATCCAATCTTCCTTAATCAACGGTGGTGATTACGATTCTCTGATCGTCAGCAGTCGGAACTCGTTGTTCACAAACTCGTAGTAGCGATCCCTGTCACGGCTTTCTAGCTGATTCCCTTGCGCATCCTCTTCGGCATCGAGCGTGATGCCGGAAATGATGATCAAACGGCTGTCAGGCTGGAAGGACAGGCTAAAGGTATTGCCGTCATAAGCATTCGGTAGCCCGGCAACGACATCTCCCGTGCGAGCGTCCAGCACATCGCCACAGACGGCACCGCCACCACAGCCGACCTTGTGCAGAATGTAATGGCCGGCAAAGTTGACCTTGCCTTCGAGGGCCTGCGCTCGCGCACGATCCATCATCGGGCTGCTGTTTTCCTGCGGCAGCAAAGCATGATTGGGGCCTTCAAAGACTTCCGTGACGTTTAAGTCTTTGAAGGAGGGTGCAGCGGCAAAACACGAGGACGCCGAAGCCGCCAAGACGCTGCTCAATAGAACCGAAAGTCCTTTCATGTTGAAACTCCGTACGTACAGCAATCTGAAATGAACACTAAAAGTCGCGTGGCTGTTACTCAAAGCCAATGGTTCGTATCACTGCTTTGATGCCTTCAAAAGCCTCGGCGCTTAACGTCAATGGAGTGGAGCCGTTTTCCGTGGAGCCCACCAACACTTGATCGCCATGCACCAGACAAAAACGGATGCGCGTGAAGAGCTTCCTGGTTTTTTCGTGGTACCCAATGATGAAGCCGGTCGATTTCGGCCCACTCAATGACTCAAAAACATACGTCTCCGGCCTTCCCGCCAGATGAGTAGGCACCCAGCCACGATCTATCAGTGTCGCCGGGCATTTAAGATCGTTGTTCTCTCGGATCAACTGAAGCTCAGGGCTTGTTTCGATCGACATTGGCACTTCGGGCGTGAGCCCGGAAAAGTTCGCGGTATTTTCACACATACCTCCGAACCAAACCTCGCTCAAGTCACCGGGCTTTTCAAAATGCCATTCATAACCGCTTGATAACTGGGCTTGCCACAAGTAGGGGGCGGTTGAATCCTTAGGTGTTTCTTTCGATGCCATGAACACGAGATCTGGTGCATTGAACTGAAGAAACTGATCCTTCAAAAGGGATAAAGAAAATCGGCAGGGTGACATATCGATCACGGTATCGGCAGGCCCCCGAACAAACCGCGACTGGCCCATGGCAGTGCCGACCGCCACCGCATCACTGGCCCTGGCAACGGAAAGGCTGGTCTGTGCAAACACAACCAGCAGGACCATCAATACCTTGATCCACTTCGCTTTCATAAAACTCATTAACAGACATCCCTGTTCATGGTGTATCGAGAGGCTACTCAGAAGGCAAGCCATTAACCCCAGTGGTTTGCCTAGTATAATTTTAGAGCGTCACTCAATAGATCGGCATTTGAAAACGCATCCTAGACAAACACCGACCAGTAAATTCACCATAAATTTTCTGTGTCATCATACAGTTCTTTTCTGCATATTCAGACCAACCCGATCCAAAATCCATATCCCCGCCCATATATGCAACAGCCTTAGCATAATCCATGGAGGTTGTTTTTTTATTCACAATGGATACCGCCTTATAGAATCCATCCCCAATGACACCAGTTCGCAGATATACAATTTCACTTACACGAAAGCTCGTGAACTGGTTCAAACAAGAAAGTCTTTCAATGGGAGCTTCTTGGCCGGAAGACTCTTCATCATTACATTGCTCGTCCCTTAGACGAATCCAGCTTTTTTGTGCAGAAACCAAGTCAGCCTTAAGATCAGGGGATAGCTCATCAGAAAGAGCCTTATACTGCTCATTTAAAATCTTATCGATTTTTGAATGGGAGGCTTGAGCGCAGCGTATTATGCCTGAGTTCACCGTTGTATTAGCATCACACTTGGTATCTGCCATCACCGGGCTAACGAATATCATTAGACACCCTAAAAACGCCATAGCCTTGCCAGTTATCTCCAGCAATTGCATTTTCAGCACCCCACCTTTCACAAGCTTACTCCCAATGCTTTACTACGCCAGACTCAAATACACCCTCAAAAATTAAGGATTGTCGTATATAACCTTTTGTGCAAAATGGCCCTCATCAATTAAATCTTTCTCTTTAATACCATACCGACTAATTAGATCATCGAAAGACCCAGAAGAACCAAACGAACGGTATGAATTGCTAAAGTTATAATAAACCAACGCTCCATCTTTCGAGTAGTAACCGTGCCATTCTGGACAAGAACCACACCCGCCATAGCCACCTATGGAAACTACACTTCCCTTACTACCTTTTAGACAGGCCATAGAGACAACTACATTTGATAACGATTTTACATTTTTACCAGAGCTTGTGAGTTGAGAGACCTTATCGATTTTACGACGACTTTCTTTACCATTAATATTGATAACTTGATTAGTGCATACCGGCAACCCTCCATGAGCTTGGGATATTTCTACTGTATCCTTCAGGCAATGCGATACCAACTCCACTTTAACTCCATCACAACTCATGGCATCTTTCTTTATATACGGCTCAACATCTGGAGAAGACACAGCTAATCCAGGCGATAAAAAGACAGAAAAAACAAACCACTTTACTATTGAACACACACAAAAACCCCTACTCAATAAAATCATAAATAAAACCCACCCTCATGTATAAGCCACTTTCACCAGCCAACATCAACGACCTCATACTTTTCAGACGACATATATCTTTCCAACGCCAATCAAGCCCAATATCAGATTCCGCATCGAATACCATACATCTTTACAACTTCGACCTGTCCTTGATATATAAACTTAACCTTTACATCTCTATCATCAGACTCTTGGTATTCGGAGAAATTATATTTCTTGAGTACCTTATATAAAATCTTCAGCTCTCCATCTCTTGAGCTATAACTTCCAGTATTTACGCCTCTATCCTTGCCAACCAACTCAATGATGCTTCCATTTTTCTTGAGATAAATAAAATTTTCTATTTCTACGACAGTCAGCGGTGAGTTTTCGTTTGCACCGGAAAGGCTGTATTGGCACCTGTAATTTTCATCCGAATGCTCTTCATTGAACTTCTCCAATGCCTCTTCATAGGTGATAACGTCAAACCCTTTGCTTATATTATTTTTCTCCGCACATACAGCCCCACTCAGCAAAAGCAAACATGCTAGTGCGCGCGCCATGAAAATTTTAAAAAAAATGGTCTGAAAATTCATGTCAGTTCCTAACAGTTCATGCTGAAAACACAAAAAAGCCTTCGGCTTAACCTTCTCCGACCCCCATTCACCAACGCCTCATCCACCAAGTTCCCCGACTTTTCCTTATCCGGCAGCTTGATGCCAATCCCGGAGCCCCCCCGGAGCTCCCCCGGCCTAGAGGTAGACTTCCTGGCCGGTTTTGGTCAGTAGGGCGAGCCTAGTTTGATGTGCTGGTTTTCATCCATGTACCTCGGTGGAACTATGGAAAAGTGGCTCTCAAAGTACTGACGCTACCAAGCAGAGCACCTAACGACTGTAGGAAAACACCAAATATCGACAGGAGAATTCCTATTTGATGTACGACTCATGAAGATCTGTCTGGAGCTGCTACCAAGACCCACGGAATACGCCTCGTCATAAAATGCAGTAATCCTGTCGTTGCAGCCGCATACCCTCCCCGTTATCCTTCCGCCGTCGCTGCAAAATCAGCGGCCGGGCCTGGAAACCCGAAGAGCAAAAAGGCGCAACAGCAGCGCCCAGACCATCAAGTGCAGGCGTTTTTTTTGCGCCTGCATTTCTGTGTCATGGCGGCTGTGCGTGGGAGACCTTCGGGTCTGCCGGGTTCCTTTTGCCTCGGTTTTCCAGCCCGCGTACAGCTGCCACCCTTTCGCCTGGAAACGAAAACGGCAGCTTCTTTAACGTAAAAGGAGTTACGCCAATGTACGCATCCCACCTATACCAACCACACCATCTGCAAGCAGCAGGAGGTGTGCAATGACCACCTCTATCAAAACCATCGGCATCGTCACCTTCGCCGACTGCGGTGAAAAAGAACAAAGCTTGTTCCGCGTCAATCCAGACATCCCAGCCCGGGAAGCCTTGGAGCATGCTTCCAACCTGTTCTATTACGCCAAAAAACTCATGCTCGATGCCGCGATGGAGGAGCAAGGAGAGCGTTATGCTTGGCCGGCTTACTATCTGTGCGAAATGGGTAAAGCCGTAGTGGATGACATTTCAAACTCCATTTCGCCAAGTCAGTAAAAAACAGTACTCACTAGGCATTTAACCCATAGAAGGCAAGCCATTAGCACTAATGGCTTGCCTAGTACAATTTCAGACAACCTATTAACCTTCACTCATACCAGAACACTCATTAATATCAGCAGCGACCTTATGCTCCCCATAATTTATTACACATAAAGGCTTCTTAAAGCTCCCCGACATTTCCTTGCAGGCTTTACTATCTTTTTTCTGATAAACACATTGCGTATCAGAAATTATCAACTCCCTACTTGGTGATAAAATAGTGATCTTTTCACTACTTAGCTTGTAAACACTTTCAAATATAGACCCACCGGACTGAACAATGTTTTGATAAGTCCCATCCTCAAGTTCCGTTGCGCTAGCTGGGATATCGCCGATGTAGTTCGCCTCTTTACTTCCAGACAAAACAAAATAAATCATATTTTGAGCATTAAGGCCAAGATCATCACTACCTGGAGAGGAAATCACAAGAAATCCTTTCGCTCCATCTGAATACTCTCTATATGTATATTCTGAGCCGCACCTTCTTTTTGCCTTCTTTATGAAAAAGACATCTCTATTAGAGAAGAGCTTAATCCCTCTCCCCCCTTCACTCTCACTCCTGCACCCCAATGGTCTTTCTGCAGAACCACAAAAAGCCGAACCGTAATAGAACAATGCAAATATAACGATTAGATGCTTCATCCTAATGCCGCCTTATTCATCTGGAGCGATAGCAATTTTCAAAATGTGTGAGTGGGACAGACTAGAAAAACCCGCCCCATGCTCTTCAACTTATTCGTCGACCAAGGCACTCCACTACTATCAGAACAACTTATTCACGGAGTCACGATCATATCTGATAAATTTCTTCTCTAGGCCTTCAGATGAAACATCTAAATAGGCAGGAGAAGCCAACTCATCAAACTTATAAACAGAAAATACTAAGCTTGAACCAAACGAGTATTTTTTAGCTTCTTTCTTGAGCACTGCTTCAGGCACCGAGGTGCTCAAATCTTTCTGAGATTTATAAATACGAAAAAACTCCGCACCACCAAATTTTGATTCTTTTACCTCCAGTGACATCGGAGGTGTTTTCAAAAGCTGTGCTATTACAATATTGGCAGTCGAGCTTTTCCACTGATCTGAGAATTCATAAACTACATCCTCATATCCCTCTGCTAGAGGGTGATCTAGACCACACACGGCCTTGTTAATCAAAATGCCGTCTTGTTCATTCCGAATACTGACATAGATACAATCTATTACAACTTCACCATCGTGTCTTCTCAACGTGAAATACGCTTCAAAAGGCGAGCGCGATGCTAAATTCTCATAATGCAGCGCTTTGCTACCGTCAAAATCCACAAGCTCTCTAGTAATCTCTCCCTCACTACCAACGACCCCCTCAATCGTTTTGCTGCCACCCGACCAGGTTACACTTAAAGCTTTATTATTCGAGTCCGCAACATAAACATCACCTTGTGCCAATGCAAAGTTAGTTAGCACAACAGCCACAATAGCGATGGCAATCTGATATTTAAACCTCATATTTATTTTGTCTCCGGCGCAGTGGAAGTGACTTTTAATATCGCTTCAGACTTGACAACATAGCTCGCAAGGAGAGCGCTACGCTTGGCCGTTTTACTATCTGTGCGAAATGGAGAAAGCCGTCACACTCAATATTGAATTCTATAACTCCCAATAAAAACATTGGCGAGCGAGAAACTAGGCGACGTCACAAACGCCGCCGCTTACTCATACAGAAAATAAGCCCCATTCTAAAAATTGGTCATTCGCACTTGCCATCACTAATATTTGGCTCGATGCTTCTATTTCCTGTTTCATACCAATCACCGAGAAGCTGACTTTCACAGTAAGTTCTCCTCTCATCATCAAAATAGAATGCTAAAACCTCATCCACCATTGCTCCGCGGTTTGGTAGAAACAGCTTAACCTTATACAGTATATCTGGCATCGAAGCTCTTCTGAAAGTATTGACTTTCGGACTACCGAAAAACTCACAAGGTGCACCACTAAACAATAGCGACAGCGAACCACTATTAGAAACATAAATTGCACAATTTTTTATTGAGTCATTAAAAACAACAGCACTTACATATCCACCTTCCCACTTCAATGTACCACCAGGAAACTGATGAACATCCTTTACATCAACTTCATTTTCTTTAGCAATTAATTTTTCTATGTCGCCTGGGAGAGGAGAAACTTCAGGAAACCATAAGCCTGAGTCCCCCCAAGAAAAGCCTACAGATGAAAAAAAAATGAAAAAAAACGAGAACATATTCTTCATACAGGTTTACTCATAGAAAAATTAATCGTGACTGATTGACGTGGAGTGGTCACAGTTTCGGTTATCGAAACTGCAACAGAGTCGCTCAAATATCTATAAACATATTGTGCATATGCCTGCCGTTCATGGTAGCCATTCCCACCACCATTCACCAACACAGAGATACTTCCTACTCTAGTTGTATTGAATTCCTTATCACACTCACGATTGATATTTCTATCACCACTACGATTTATTACATTAGAGGCCCAAAAAAAACCGCCACTATCGCATGCATTATATGAATCAGACTTAATCAGATTTGGGTCATACCTAGGAGCCCAACGCTTCGGGGTTCCTACAACGACAACTTGGTTATTCGAGTTTTTTCTTGTGGGATCCTCCCAATAATGGGTCGACGTTGCCGTTATTCGGGAGTCAGCATATTGATTATTTGTTACAGCCGGAAGCGCTGTG
The DNA here is from genome assembly GCF_050280705.1 of Pseudomonas sp. NPDC089530. Classification (NCBI taxonomy): domain Bacteria; kingdom Pseudomonadati; phylum Pseudomonadota; class Gammaproteobacteria; order Pseudomonadales; family Pseudomonadaceae; genus Pseudomonas; species Pseudomonas sp. NPDC089530. Next base: position 34,867 of record NZ_JBNNVU010000054.1, read on the forward strand.
GACCTATACTCACCATATCTCTCGTAATTACCAGCCCATGTTAATTGCATTATACCCCTACCATAGAATGCCGCATAATATTGCGCCATGTGAATCCTAGGATTCGGGCTTCCAGAACCATATTCAGAAATAGTTCGCCAACGATCCGTCTCCAATATGGTTTGAGCCAGAAAATGCGATCTCCGTGCAACACTCACAATTCCGTACTTAGTCATGATTTTATTCATATTTACATAGTGCAGCTGAAACCTAGACTTCGCTGTAGCATGCGATATTTGATATATTGAGGCCGCTCCTGCCGTATGGCAAACCCAAGTAGAACCGGACACCTCATAAAAATGATACTTTGGCAGCGTATACGCAAACTCCTCCAGGCTAAGCCAAGAGCATTTCCTGAACACGCGAATAAACTCAGTCGGATGAAAATGCCAGTGCTTACTATCAATACCAGCTAGGTTTGCCTGCTCCCAGAAAGCCAAAGAACTCTGATAAGCCTTCAATTTTTCGTATTTATCCTGCGGCATCGGTCCACCGCTCGACACTTTAAGCAACCAATCATAACGAATATCAAAGTCAGTCGATTTCCATTCAGTTGGAAACTTACAAACCAATCGCTTTATTTGTTTCTGTATGTCCGGCGAGCTCAGCCGCGACATGCTCAACTCATGCTCGTTTGAGTATCGCTCAGATAACTGCTCTTTTTCTTCTTGGGAAAGAGCCGCATACCCAGGTGATTTCGCAATACTTACCGCATCATTATTACTTGGCTGCACCGTGTCTTGAGTCAGATCCAGCAAACCTCTGATAAACGGTGACTGGCAATGGCTATCGGTATCCACATCGTCATCAATCAGCCTCCAGCCTTGCCATTGCGGAAAGTCGGCATCGCTAAACTTTGTCACCGTCGGTGAATTTAAATTGACCCAACCTACTTTGCTCTGTTCACCTGCCTTACCAGGAAACTTGATCTGCCGCCAATGGGCAGCATCGGCAGGTTGAATGGTATCCGGCCCTAGTATCCGACCAAAGCGCAATAGTTCATAACCAGCGCTAGGAGACTGTGGATAAAGTTGGCTCGCGGTGGTGTAAAGTTTGTACTCGTAATTGGTTTCTTCCTGCTGCGCACCTATTTCTACTCCGCCGGAATAAAAGGACGTTAGAGTGCACTGCCCCCTCTCATAGTTCATACGCACAAAGATGCCTTGCTGCAACTGCGAGGCTACCGCCCACTCGTAGCCATCCACTGTAGTGAGGGGGGTTGCGGGAGAGGCAGGGTTGCCGGCCTCTTGAACTGGAGTATTGGTCGGCATGGCCGGGCAGCGATAGACAACGGGGGCATTATTCTGGGATTGACGACGGTCACTGGGGGCCGCGCCATATAGCAGTACTTCCGGTGGAACAAAGAAGTACACGTCCCCCCAACAACTGTCTGTTCGACCGTTATTTGACTGATAGTCGAGGTCTCGGGTAGCCCTCCCCACCAGATGAGCTATCTGGCTCTGGTCCGCCACAATTTCAAAATGGATTCGGCCCTTGTCACCATAAATGCTGCCAGCTTCACCAAGGTTGTCTTTTCGGTAGATGGCCATACCTACTTGAGGCTGGGTCAGGTTGATCTTCGATAGATGCATGTAGATTGAATAGAAAACGACTGTCGATTGAGCCCCCTCTCCAATCTCGGTCTCATGACGCAACACTATGCAGCCATTATCGGTCCAGCCGCGTCGGAAACGCAGGGGATGATCTGTATCTACCTCAGCATCAGGATTCCTAAAGTAGGCGAGCTTGCCATCGGCAATGGCTCTGACGGGTAGAAAATTCTCGTTTTCTTGTGGAGAACTTAGATGGACTCCGCCGTGCCAATTGAGATCAAAACTCAGCGGAAATCCACCATCACCAGGCACACCACCGACCATGGCGCGCGCAAGGAACGCCTCATCGGTTTCTCCTGCAACAGGAGCAGGAAGAAAAGGAGGGCTAATAATCATCTTGAAGAATCCTTGTCCATATTGACGCTAGTTCTGTCGTTCATAGTGAGAATGGGTAATCGAAGGTCGGCTTAACCTTCTCTGATGGCGCATTCACCAACGCCTCATCCATCAAACTCCCCGCCTTATCCCTATCCGCCGCCCCCGGCAACCCCGGCGGCTTGATGCCGATCCCCGTACCACTCCCCGCCGCTCCCCCCGCATTGATCTTCACCACCGGCCCCACCACCGTGACGCCGCCGGCATCCAGCTTGATAAAGCTGCCGCCGGCCTTGATGGTCAGTTCGCTGCCGGCTTCGATGACCATCTTGGCCCCGGCCTTGAGGTGGATTTCCTGGCCGGCTTTGGTCAGTTGCGCGGTGCCGAGTTTGATGTGCTGGTTTTCGCCCACGGTGAGGTGGTCGTCGACGCGGGTTTCGGTCTTGCGGTCGGCGTAGGTGATGCGGTGTTCTTCAGCCTTGAGTTCGGTGTAGGTGTTCTTGACCACGGTGTCGTGGCGTTCGTGGCCGATGCGGATTTTCTGGTCGTGCTCGATGTTTTCGTCCCAGTCGCGCTGGGCGTGGATGAAGATCTGTTCGGCGCCCTTTTTGTCTTCGATGCGCAGTTCGTTGTAGCCGGCGCCGCCCGGCGAGCTCATGGACTTGAACACGGTGCGGGTCTTGTTCGCCGGCAATGGGTAGGGCACCGGGTGTTCCTTGTGGTACAGGCAGCCGGTGATCAGCGGCTGGTCGGGGTCGCCTTCGAGGAAGGTCACCAGCACTTCCATGCCGA
>NZ_JBNNVU010000055.1:0-37517 GCF_050280705.1 Pseudomonas sp. NPDC089530
TGCCGGCGGTAGCGTGGCGCTCAGTGCCGGTAAGGATCTGGAACTGATTGCCAGTCGGGTGAGTGCCGGAGACGAGGCGTATCTGGTGGCCGTCCCTGCTGCAAGCTTCCGCCGACCTCGGCGCCAAGCCGCGCCAGACCTTCATGCAGGTGATCCTGCCGCTGTCGGTGCCGGGCATCGCCGCCGGTTCGATCTTCACCTTCTCCCTGACCCTGGGCGACTTCATCGTGCCGCAGCTGGTGGGCCCGCCCGGCTACTTCATCGGCAGCATGGTCTACGCCCAGCAAGGGGCGATCGGCAACATGCCGATGGCCGCCGCCTTCACCCTGGTGCCTATCGTGCTGATCGCCATCTACCTGTCCATCGTCAAACGCCTGGGGGCCTTCGATGCGCTCTGATCCCGCCACTCAACAGCACGGGGAACAAGCCTCCCTCGGCCTGCGCCTGGCGGCCTGGGGCGGGCTGGTGTTCCTGCATTTCCCGATCCTGATCATCTTCCTCTACGCCTTCAACACCGAAGACGCGGCCTTCAGCTTCCCGCCCCAGGGCTTCACCCTGAACTGGTTCAGCGTGGCCTTCGCCCGTCCCGATGTGCTGGATGCCATCCAGCTGTCGCTGCAGATCGCCGCCATCGCCACCCTGATCGCCCTGGTGCTCGGCACCCTGGCCTCGGCAGCGCTGTACCGGCGGGACTTCTTCGGCAAGCAGGGCATTTCCCTGATGCTGATCCTGCCCATCGCCCTGCCGGGGATCATCACCGGCATCGCCCTGCTGGCGACCTTCAAGACCCTGGGGATCGAGCCGGGGATGTTCACCATCGTCATCGGCCACGCCACCTTCTGCGTGGTGATTGTCTACAACAACGTGATCGCCCGCCTGCGCCGCACCTCCCACAGCCTGATCGAAGCCTCCATGGACCTGGGCGCCGACGGCTGGCAGACCTTCCGCTACATCATCCTGCCGAACCTCGGCTCGGCGCTGCTGGCCGGCGGCATGCTGGCGTTCGCCCTGTCGTTCGACGAAATCATCGTCACCACCTTCACCGCCGGCCATGAACGCACCCTGCCGCTGTGGCTGCTCAATCAACTGAGCAAGCCGCGGGACGTGCCGGTGACCAACGTCGTCGCCATGCTGGTGATGCTGGTGACCATGCTGCCGATCCTCGGCGCCTATTACCTGACCCGCGGCGGTGAAAGCGTCGCCGGCAGCGGAGGTAAATAAACCCTGTAGGAGCGAGGCTTGCCCGCGAAGGGGCCCTCGTCTCCAACATCGATGTCGGCAGGTCTAGCGTTTTCGCGGGCAAGTCGGATCGCCGCCCGCTCGCTCCTACAAGGCCCCATTTCCACAGAAAAATATGGATTCGAAGAGGAACCGACCATGCAAACCAAACTCTTGATCAACGGCCAGCTCGTCGCTGGCGAGGGGCCGCTGCAGGCGGTGTTCAACCCGGCGCTGGGCCGGGTATTGGTGGAAATCCACGAAGCCAGCGAGGCCCAGGTCGATGCCGCCGTGCGCGCGGCCGACGAGGCCTTCGCCAGCTGGTCGCAGACCACGCCGAAAGACCGTTCGCTGCTGTTGCTCAAGCTGGCCGACAGCATCGAGGCCCATGGCGAAGAACTGGCCAAACTGGAGTCGGACAACTGCGGCAAGCCCCTGAGCGCCGCGTTGAACGATGAGATTCCGGCGATTGCCGACGTGTTCCGCTTCTTCGCCGGCGCCAGCCGTTGCCTCGGCGGCTCGGCCGGCGGCGAATACCTGCCGGGCCACACCTCGATGATCCGCCGCGACCCGGTAGGGGTGATCGCCTCCATCGCCCCCTGGAACTACCCACTGATGATGGTCGCCTGGAAAATCGCCCCGGCCCTGGCCGCCGGCAATACCGTGGTGCTCAAGCCGTCGGAGCAGACCCCGCTGACCGCGCTGCGCCTGGCGGAACTGGCGACGGCGATCTTCCCCGCCGGGGTGCTGAACCTGGTGTTCGGCCGTGGCGCCACGGTCGGCCAGCCGCTGGTGACCCATCCGAAGGTGCGCATGGTGTCGCTCACCGGCTCCATCGCCACCGGCTCGCACATCATTTCCAGCACCGCCGACAGCGTCAAACGGATGCACATGGAACTGGGCGGCAAGGCCCCGGTGATCATCTTCGACGATGCCGACATCGACGCCGCCGTGGCAGGCATCCGCACCTTCGGCTTCTACAACGCCGGCCAGGACTGCACCGCCGCCTGTCGCATCTATGCCCAGGCCGGCATCTACGAGCGCTTCGTCGAAAAACTCGGCGCGGCGGTCGCCAGCATCAAATACGGCCTGCAAGGCGACCCGGACACCGAGCTGGGCCCGCTGATCAGCGCCCAGCACCGCGACCGCGTGGCCGGGTTCGTCGAGCGCGCCATCGCCCAGCCGCATATCCGCCTGGTCACCGGCGGCAAGGCGGTGGACGGCAATGGCTTCTTCTTCGAACCGACGGTGCTGGCCGACGCCCAGCAGGACGACGAAATCGTGCGCCGCGAGGTGTTCGGGCCGGTGGTCTCGGTCACCCGCTTCAACGACGAAGCCCAGGTCCTGGCCTGGGCCAACGACTCGGACTACGGCCTGGCGTCCTCGGTCTGGACCGCCGACGTCGGCCGCGCCCACCGCCTCTCGGCGCGCCTGCAGTACGGTTGCACCTGGGTCAACACCCACTTCATGCTGGTCAGCGAAATGCCCCACGGCGGGCAGAAGCATTCTGGCTACGGCAAGGACATGTCCCTGTACGGGCTGGAGGACTACAGCGTCGTGCGTCATGTGATGTTCAAGCACTGAAAACAGGCGCTGCGCCCACACGCCCTGCTAGTAGCAATTGCCATCGGTTTCACGGCAAAACTCGTAGGGCGTGTTGCTGATGAACCCGTCGAGCCAATGGTGCTCCCAGTCCGGCCACTGGATGAGGTAGGTCTTGGTGGCCTTGCTGAACTCCAGGCCAAAGATCCTCAGGCTGTCGTCGTCCTCGAACATCCGCAGGTCCAGCGACCAGTCTTCGACCAAGGGTGTGCGATAGACCCGCTGCGGGTCCTTGAGGTCGATGACTTGCAAATAACCCAGACCGCCGAACGGCACCAGCAGCCCCCCGGCCGAGACATGCTGCAGCAGATAGCGACCGGAGGGGCTGGTGGTTGAATAGGGCTCACGCTCGAGCATTTTGTCGAGCTCCCGGGTGAACACCAGCGCGCAGACTGCCAACAGCAGGATCACCACTGCCAGGGGCTTCCTGTACTTCATCGCGCGCCCGCCAAAAAACTGCAGTCCATGGCTGATCTCCTTGAAAGGCGGCTATTGAACGAGGTCTGGATAAGCCGATCAAGTTACGGCACCATCCGCTGCCAGAAAGCACCGGGTTCCCGCTACTGCGGCGCTGAAACTCTCCGGCTGCAAGGATGCGCCAATGCCTCGCCACTCTCGAATCGTCAGCTTGATGCTACAAGTAGCCGTCTGGCTGGTGCTGCCGTTCGCGGTCGTGCAGTTGGGCCTGGTGCTGACCCACGCCGTCGTCGCGCCCTTTGTCTCGGCAGTGGCGATTCCAACCGGGGTCCTGTCTCTGCTGCTGATTCAGATCGCCCTGGTCTATGCCGCCGCCAAAGGCTGGCACGCCTGCGGTATGCCGGCGCACTCTCGGTGGCTGGGACTGTGGCTGGGTTGTGTGCTGATCCTGTATGCCGTGCCAAGGTTCATGCCATGGGCGGGTAGCGGCCCATGAATCCCACTCGCAGGCGGTACTGGCCTTACCGGATGCGGCAGGGGCAGATCCAGCTCCTGCGCATCCTGCATCAGTGCGCCCAGCGCCCTCAGGACGGGTGAAGCGACCTGCGCCCCCCTGAATCCTGGATTGCCTGGCTGGAGAAGCGCCTCGACTTGCGGCACTATCCGCTGCCTGAAAACCCTGGCGCCACTGCTCGGGATCACCCAATCCCTTCCGGCAGCAAGGATGCGCCCATGCCCCGTCAAACCCCCGCCTGTTTCCGCGAGCGTCGCCCATGAGCCTGGACGCCGTCGGCCGCTATCACGCAGTGCGGATCAGCACCGGGCAGCTGGCCCACTCACTGCCAGCGGCAGTGTTCTACCTGGCGCATGTCTGGGGCGTGCCGCTGTATCGCAGCCAGTTCGGTTCCATCGCCAAGGGCTTTGGCCTGGGGATGATGGTGGAACTGCTGCTGCAATTGCTGATGGTCGTCAGTTTCCTGCTGGCCCTGGCGCCCAACCTCAAGGTCAAGCTGGGCCTGATTGGCGCCCTGGCGCTGTTCACCGCCTGGGCGATGTTTCCCGACCACCCGATTCGCGGCTACATCTACTGTTGCCTGATGACGGTACCGCCGCTGCTGGCCATCTGGCTGGCGCAGTGGCTGTGCCGTCTGTTCTACCGCCAGGGGTTACCCCATGGGAATTGAACCGAGCGCACCTGCCGGCTCTCTCGGATCCGCTAGGCGCCGAGGCCTGCACCTGCCGCCTGGGCAGCCCCTCGTTGACTCTTTTTCACAAGAATTCCATTGCCCGCCTCCACCTCTACAGGGTTAATTGAGCGACTGCTCAATTCATTCGAAACCCTGCCTGCGCCCCGCCGGTCACGCTCCAGGGTGAAGCCCGCGGCAACCCGCCGGCCCGGATCTGTCACAAGGAGGCTGGACATGAACCTGCCGCTTCAACAACCCGTCAATGGATATCCGCCGGCCACCCCGGCACCGCGCCTGCAACAGGTGGACGCCCTGCGCGGCTTCGCCCTGTTCGGCATCCTGGCGGTGAATATCTGGGTCTTCAGCGACTCCTACTACGGCGCTGCGGTAAGCAATCCGGCCCACCCCTCCGCCATCGACCACGCCATTCGCTTCCTGATCTCGACGCTGTTCGAAGCCAAGTTCTATCTGCTGTTTTCCTTTCTCTTCGGGTACAGCTTCACCCTGCAACTGGCTTCGGCGGAACGCTCGCAGAGCGCGTTCGTTCCACGCATGGTGCGCCGGCAACTGGCGCTACTGGTGATCGGCCTGATCCACGGCGCCGTGCTGTTCCACGGTGAAATCCTGTCCCTTTACGCCCTGCTCGGCCTGGCCTTGCTCGCTCTGCGCCACCTTTCAGCCCGACGCGCGCTCAAGCTGGCGGTGGGACTGCCGGTCTGCTCGGCGCTGATCTTCATGGCACTGGGCCTGATGCAACTGGCCCAGGGGAGTTACGTCGGGGCCCCGGTATCGGAGCCGATGGACATGGCACTGCTGATCGGTTCGAGCGCCCTGGGCGCCCTGGATTTCAACCTCAGCCAGCTGCCACAGACCATCGTCGCGTTATGGCTGTTGCAGGGCCCCAGTACATTGGCGATGTTCCTGTTCGGCTACGTGGCCGGGCGCCGGGGCTGGTTGGTGGCGCCCTATGTCTTCGCGGCCTGGAAAGGCAGGTTATTGAGCGTGATGCTGCCCATCGGCCTCGGCGGCGCGCTCATTTACGGCTATACCGCCGCCTATGCCCCCGGTGCCGGCCTGGAAACCCTGGGGTACGGCATAAGCGAGTTGACCGCGCCCCTGCTCAGCGCCAGCTACGTGCTGCTGCTCCTCGGCGCGTTCGACTCGCCCCTGGGCGAGCGAGTGTGCAGATGGCTGGCCCCCATGGGGCGCATGTCGTTGAGCAACTACCTGCTGCAATCCCTGCTCCTCAGCCTGATCTTCACCGGCTACGGCCTGGGCCTGATCAACACCCTGGACTGGGCCCTGGTCCTGCTGATCGTGATCGCCCTCTATGGCCTGCAACTGTGGCTCAGCCACCTGTGGATGCGCAGCCATCAATACGGCCCCTGCGAGTGGTTGCTGCGGGCCGTCACCCTGCTCGCCCGGCCAGCCTGGCGCAAAACCCGCTGAACCTTCAGGGCAGCCGGAGGTACAGATGGATATCCTCAGGCTCCAGGCGGTACAGCACAGGATCGGGGGCCTGCAACAACTCGCAGCCCCGGCGCCGATAGAAGTCCACCGTATTGCGCGACGGCGTGGCCGAGACATACAGCCCTTCGCCCCCCAGGCGTCGCACCTGTTCGGCGGCGAGGCCGAACAGGCGCTGGCCCAGGCCGCGGCCGCGATAGTCATGGCTGACGTGCAGGAATTTCAGCTGGTGCAGTTGCAGGCCGGCGTTGTGGATAACCTGGCAATCGACCACCGCCGCGGCCACCAGCCGCTGTTCGTCGAACACCCCATATAGCCAGCCGCCACGCCGGTAACATGCCTGCAAGACCAGGGCGTCATGCTCGGCTTCACCGGGCGGCCAGCCAGTCACTACTTCGTGTTGTGGATAACACAGCAGTTGCCCGTCCTGCAGACGGTAGAACTCGTGGATCAGCTCCGCGCGGTCGATCAGCTTGAGTCGCGGGATGTCGTTCTCCTGCAAAAGGCGCTCGTGCAACATGGGGGAGGTTTCCAGCCGGATCGGTTGTTTACGTATCGACACAGCTAATCATTTTTGCCCTTCAAGCGAACGGTTTATTCTGTCGGGCATTTGTAAAACCCCCATTGGGTTTGGCCGAAGGCATGACCGAACCACCATTTCCGATCCAGTGCGCAGCCAGGAAGGGCTCGGGATCTCCTGACAAGGTTCACTTATGCATCGCAGGCATCTTCTCAAAGCTTCCATGGCGCTGGCCGCCTATACCGGCTTGTCGGCCACGGGCCTGCTGGCCGCCCGGGCCTGGGCGGGTGCCGCCGATGGCGAAGCGCAGGCCTTCGATTTCGAGACCCTCAAGGCCCAGGCCAAACAGCTGGCCGCCCGCCCGTACGTGGACACCAAGCAGGTGCTGCCGCCGACCCTGGCGACCATGACCCCGCAGAACTTCAACGCGATCCAGTACGACGGCAACCACTCGCTGTGGAAAGAGCTGAACGGCCAGCTGGACGTGCAGTTCTTCCATGTCGGCATGGGCTTCAAGCAGCCGGTGCGCATGTACAGCGTCGACGCCAAGACCCGCCAGGCGCGGGAGGTGCATTTCCGCCCGTCGCTGTTCAACTACCGGAACACCAGCGTCGATACCGCGCAGCTCAAGGGCGACCTGGGTTTCGCCGGCTTCAAGCTGTTCAAGGCCCCGGAACTGGACAAGCACGACGTGGTGTCCTTCCTCGGCGCCAGTTATTTCCGCGCGGTGGACAAGACCGGCCAGTACGGCCTCTCGGCCCGCGGCCTGGCGATCGACACCTACGCCAAGAAGCGCGAAGAGTTTCCCGACTTCACCAAGTTCTGGTTCGAGACCCCGGACAAGGACAGCACCCGCTTCGTGGTCTATGCCCTGCTCGACTCGCCGAGCGCCACCGGCGCCTACCGCTTCGACATCGACTGCCAGGCCGAGCGCGTGGTGATGGACGTCGATGCCCACGTCAACGCCCGGACCGCCATCGAACAACTGGGCATCGCGCCGATGACCAGCATGTTCAGTTGCGGCACCCATGAACGGCGCATGTGCGACACCATCCATCCGCAGATCCACGACTCGGACCGCCTGGCCATGTGGCGCGGCAATGGCGAATGGATCTGCCGCCCACTGAATAACCCGGCGACCCTGCAGTTCAACGCCTTCGCCGACAAGGACCCGAAGGGCTTCGGCCTGGTGCAGACCGACCACGAGTTCGCCAACTACCAGGACACCGTGGACTGGTACAGCCGGCGCCCGAGCCTGTGGGTCGAGCCGACCACCGCCTGGGGCGAAGGCTCGGTGGACCTGCTGGAGATCCCCACCACCGGCGAGACCCTGGACAACATCGTGGCCTTCTGGAGCCCGAAAACGCCGCTGGCCGCCGGCGACTCGCTGAACTACGGCTACAAGCTGTACTGGAGCGCCCTGCCGCCGGTGGGCACGCCGCTGGCCCGGGTCAATGCCACCCGTTCGGGTATGGGCGGCTTCGTCGAAGGCTGGGCCCCGGGCGAGCATTACCCGCCGGTCTGGGCCCGACGCTTCGCCGTGGACTTCAACGGCGGCGGGCTGGACCGGCTGCCGGAGGGCACCGGCATCGAGCCGGTGGTCACCGCCTCGAACGGCCAGGTCAAGGATTTCCATGTGCTGAAGCTGGACGATATCCAGGGGTATCGCGTGCTGTTCGACTGGTACCCGACCAACGACAGCGTCGATCCGGTGGAGCTGCGGCTGTTTATCCGCACCAACGACCGGCCCCTGAGCGAAACTTGGCTGTACCAGTACTTCCCGCCGGCGCCGGACAAGCGCAAGTACAGCTGAGGAAACCCTGTAGCCCCAGCGAGGCTGAGATCGGCAACGCAGTTGCCGCAAACCCTGCGCTTGCGGTGTATCAGGTGAAACGCGGTAGCCGGATTTACGGCCGCTTCGCAGCCGATCGCAGCCTCGCCAGGGCTCGGCAGCGGCTACAGGTTTGCCTCTTGCCCGCCCGGCCAACAACACCTGCAGGATCATCCACAAAAAAACCGGCCCTCGCAGGCCGGTTTTTTTATAGCTGTGCTCACTTCACTCGCGCAAATCCGATTCGTGAATCGGCTGGTCGCGATGGGTCGCACGCTGGTATTGCGCCGGCCAGATGGCCTTGTGTCCGCTCAGGTCGTCGTCGGCGTGCAGCGGCCAGTACGGGTCGCGCAGCAGTTCCCGGGCGAGGAAGATGATGTCGGCCTGGCAGGTCCGCAGAATGTGCTCGGCCTGGGCCGGCTCGGTGATCATGCCCACGGTGCCGGTGGCGATCCCCGACTCCTTGCGCACCCGCTCGGCGAAACGGGTCTGGTAGCCCGGGCCGGTGGGGATCTCGGCATTGGCCGCGGTACCGCCCGACGAGACGTCGATCAGGTCCACCCCCAGGGCTTTCAGGCGCCGGGCCAGCTCCACGGTTTCATCCGGGTTCCAGCCATCTTCCACCCAGTCGGTGGCCGACACCCGCACGAACAGCGGCAGTTCCTGCGGCCAGACCGCCCGGACCGCCTCGCTCACCTGCAACACCAGGCGAATGCGGTTCTCGAAGGAGCCACCGTACTGGTCACGACGCTGGTTGCTCAGGGGCGAGAGGAATTGATGCAGCAGGTAACCATGGGCCGCATGCACCTCGACCACCTTGAAGCCGGCGACCAGGGCCCGTTTGGCCGAATCGACGAAGGCCTGGACGATCGCGGCGATCTGCGTCTCGTCGAGCTGGGCCGGTGGCGTATGTTGCGGGTCGAAGGCGATGGGCGATGGACCCACCGGCACCCAGCCGCCCTCCGCCGGCTTGACGCTGCCATGCTTGCCCAGCCATGGCCGATGGGTGCTGGCCTTGCGTCCGGCGTGGGCCAGCTGGATCCCGGCCACCGCGCCCTGGGCGGCGATGAAACGGGTGATGCGTTGCAAGGGAGCGATCTGTTCGTCGTTCCACAGGCCGAGGTCCTGGGCGGTGATGCGCCCGTCGGCGGTGACCGCCGTGGCCTCGGTGAAAATCAGTCCGGCGCCGCCCACGGCACGGCTGCCGAGGTGTACCAGGTGCCAATCGTTGGCCAGTCCATCTACGCTGGAGTACTGGCACATGGGCGATACCGCAATGCGGTTGAGTAAGGTCAGTTGACGAAGGGTATAGGGCTCAAGCAGCAGACTCATGGGGCACCTCTCGGTCAGTGGTCAGGCTCCAGGGTTCTGTTTGACCAGTCGACGAGTGACTAGATAAGGACAGCGCCCGCCCCCGCGGGGAGAAAAAAGGACAAGACGTCACAAGGCCAATCAAGCAGTGTTTAGAGCCTAGTCGACAATGGGCGAGGAAGCAGGGTTCCCCCGATGGCGTCGTTCCTGATGCACCGCGGCGCCTGCATCGCCGGCAAGCCTGGCTCCTACGGAAGCAGGAGCGGGGTCGCCGTCAGCGGGGCTCGATATGGGCAATCATCAACTGCACCGTTTCCTGGCCGCGGAACTCGTTGAGGTCCAGTTTGTAGGCCAGCTCCACCCAGCGGATGGTCGGGTTCGGCCAGACGTCGCGGTCGATACCGAAGGCGATGCCGTCGAGCTTCACCGAGCCGCATTCGCTGCGCAGCACCACCTTGAGGTGACGCTCGCCGACCACCCGCTGCTCCACCAGCTGGAACACACCGTGGAACAACGGCTCGGGGAAGTGCTGGCCCCAGGGCCCGGCATGGCGCAAGGCCCGGGCCAGCTCCAGGTGGAACTCCTCCACCGCCAGAGTGCCGTCCGACAGCAGGCGCCCGGTCAGGTCTTCCTCGCGCAGCTGGCGACGCACCTCGGCATCGAAGGCCTCGGCGAACGCCGGGAAGTTGCGCTCCGGCAGCGACAGGCCGGCCGCCATGGCGTGACCACCGAACTTGCTGATCAGGTCCGGGTGTTTAGCCGCCACCGCATCCAGGGCGTCGCGGATATGAAAGCCCGGCACCGAACGTGCCGAGCCCTTGAGCATGCCTTCGCCGGCGTCGGCAAAGGCGATGGTCGGCCGGTGGTAACGCTCCTTCAGGCGCGAGGCGAGAATCCCGATCACCCCCTGGTGCCAATCGGCGTCGAACAGGCACAGGCCGAACGGCATCGACTCCACCGGCAAGTCCTTGAGCTGGGCCAGGGCTTCGCGCTGCATGCCCTGCTCGATGGATTTGCGGTCCTGGTTCAGTTCGTCCAGCTGGCTGGCCATTTCCCGGGCCAGGGCCATGTCCTGGCTGAGCAGGCATTCGATGCCCAGGCTCATGTCGTCCAGGCGCCCGGCGGCATTCAGCCGCGGGCCGAGGATGAACCCCAGGTCGGTGGAGGTGATGCGCGATGCCTCACGCTTGGCCACTTCGAGGATCGCCTTGATCCCCGGCCGCGCGCGCCCGGCGCGAATCCGCTCCAGCCCCTGGTGCACCAGGATGCGGTTGTTGGCGTCCAGCGGCACCACGTCGGCGACGCTGCCCAGCGCCACCAGGTCCAGCAGTTCGCCGATGTTCGGCTGTGGCTGGCTGTCGTACCGGCCCAGGCTGCGCAGCCGGGCGCGCAGCGCCATCAGCACATAGAAAATCACCCCGACCCCGGCCAGGGCCTTGCTCGGAAACTCGCAGCCTGGCTGGTTCGGGTTGACGATGGCGTCGGCCGCCGGCAGCTCCTGGCCCGGCAAGTGGTGATCGGTGACCAGCACTTTCAGCCCGGCCGCCTTGGCCGCCGCCACGCCCTCGACGCTGGAGATACCGTTGTCCACGGTAATCAGCAGCTGGGGCTGGCGCTCCAGGGCCACGGCGACGATTTCCGGGGTCAGGCCGTAGCCGTATTCGAAACGGTTCGGCACCAGGTAATCGACATGGGCCGCGCCCAGCAGGCGCAGGCCGAGCATCCCCACGGTACTGGCGGTGGCGCCGTCGGCATCGAAGTCGCCGACGATCAGGATGCGCTCGCGCCGCTCCAGCGCCGTCACCAGCAGGTCCACCGCTGCGTCGATGCCCTTGAGCTGCTGGAACGGGATCAGCCGCGCCAGGCTCTTGTCCAGCTCGGCCTCGGACTGCACGCCACGGGCGGCGTACAGACGGGTCAGCAGGGGCGGCAGATCGCCGAGGAACGGCAGGGTGGCGGGCAACTCACGGGGTTCGATACGCATGGGGCGACGGGGGCTTCTCTTCGATACGGGGAATACAGCGCGAAACGCAGCGGGATCAGCCGCGCTCGCCCAACAGCCATTCCAGCTGGACTTCGTGCTGGCCACGATCGTCGGTGACGAAGATCGTGCCTTCGCTGATCATCACATCCCACTTGATGACACGCGGCATGTCCTTGGCCAGGGTCTCGAGGACGTCCTGAGGCACACCGGCGATGTTCAGGTTCTTCAGGTTCTTCACCGCGTCCACCACCCGGGTCTGCCAGACGCGCAGGCTGCCGTAGGCCAAGAGGCTGGTGCGCTCGGTGCGGCGCGAGCACCAGGTCAGGCGCTCGGCGTCCGGCTGGCCGACTTCGATCCAGTGCAGCACGCGGTCGTCCAGGCTCTTTTCCCACAGGGCCGGCTCATCCACTTCCGACAGGCCGCGGCCGAACGACAGTTGCTCGTTGTACCAGAAGGCGTAGGCCAGCAGGCGCACGGTCATGCGCTCTTCGGTTTCCGACGGATGGCGGGCGATGGTTTGCTTGACGCTTTCGTAGACCCCACGATCGAGGTCGGTCAGGTTCAGTTCGAACTTGTAGGTGGTAGACGGCTGGGCCATGTGCGGGCTTCTTGAGTGTGCGAAAAGGCGGCAAGTCTACCCCGAAACCCGGCGCCCTGCCCGACCGCTGACCGGCCGGCAGGTCCTTCGACGACATCCATGGCAATGCACTGCCTGGGTAAAGTCGGTTGCCAGCCTGCCGCCACGGCCTTATAACCCCCCGCCGCAGGCTGGCTGGCGCACACCGAGCCAGAGCCGCGGTTCAATAGAAAAGGACGTCCATGACCCTCTTTGTCATCCTTCTGCTCATAGTGCTGATTTTCATCGCACTGATTCTGTACTCCCGCAGGAATATCGCCGAACAGAGCGAGGGACTGGAACTGACCTCCAACGTCAGCGCCCAGATCAGTCAGACCCTGCTGCTGAGCAAGGCCGAGCCGCTGCTGGCACTGCAACTGGCAACGCGCTTGCCCGAAGGCGAGGCGCAGGAGCTGGCCCTGCAACTGGTGGCCAGCGAGCTCTACCTTGCAGGACACAGGGCCAAGGCCCTGAAGGTACGCATGCATCTGCCGCCCCACGCCCAGGAATACGTCCTCAATACACTAATCGATTCGCTGCTCGACACCGACGATACCCAGGCCTGCCTGGAACTGCTGGACAGCTGGGGCGAATCCCTGCCCAGCTGGCCGCTGCTGCAAGTGCGTATCCTCCAGGCCCGCGGTGAACAGGAGCGCGCCCTGGCCCTGCTCGGCGAGCTCAGCGACCCGAAAAACCCTGCGGCCCACGAACGCCAGAGCATCGGCAATATCCTGATGCTGTCGCGCCTGCAATTTCAGGCCGGCATGCAGGATGCCTCGCTGATCAGCCTCGAACAGGCCTGGGCCAGCTTCCAACAACCCGGGCAGGAGCGCTATCACACTGTGCTGCGCAGCCTGTTCAACGAATTCGCAGCCCAGGGTCATGCCGAACCGATCCTCGCCCGGGCGGCCGAACTGCCAGTCGAGGAACAGGTCCAGGCGCTGATCGGCCTGTTCGATGCCGGCCTGACGGAGCCGGCCTTCAAGTTGCTGGCAGACAACGGCACCCTCTCCTACTCAACCTACAGCGACCTGATGGACTCGGCCCTGAAACGCCAGCGGATCGATACCGCCCTGCGCCTGCTGGACCTGACCCCCGACCTGCACCAGCACAGCCTACTGCTGCAACTGTTGAACCAGATGGCGGCCCAGGGCCAAACCGCCGAGGCCGAGGCCCTGCTGCTGCAGCGAGTCGGCGAAGCGTCCCAGCGTCCGGGGCTGATGCTCAGCCTCTGCGATCTCTTGCACGAAGCGCAGCCGCAATGGACGGCGGCCCTGCTCGCCCAGGCCCTGCAACAGATCGACGGTTACAAGAATGACCACGAATTCTGGAACGGCATGCGCATGCAGGCCCTGCAAACCCAGCTACTGATGCAAAGCCACTTGCCGGCCCATCGCCGGGACAGTTGGCTGGTGCGTAGCAACATCGAGGAAATGCATCGCCTGCGCCAGCAGATGGCAGGCGACGAGCAATTGCCGTACCTGTGCGAACAAGCCAAGTTGCTGCACGCCCTGGACCAGACCGCCCAGGCCAGGACCCTGCTGGAGCAGGCCCTGAAGCTGCTGGATGGCGAGCCGCTGACGGATGTCGATGAGATGGACAAATTGTTCTACCTGGAGGACATCGCCAACACCTACCTGAGCATCGACGAGGTGCAACAGGCCCAGGCCCTGCAGGACCGGCTCAACGCCGAGGATTGCGGCAGTCGCAGCCTGGAAGAGGAGCTGCTGCTCAACCACATCCGGCATCAGCGTTTCGCCCAGGCCATCGAGGCCCTGAACCTTAGCACCCTGCTCAGTGACAAAAAGCCCCTGTCGCTGCTGTATCAGGCCCTGGAGGAACTGCAGCAGCGGGTCCCCGAGCGCGCCGGCGAACTGAAGCAGCAACTGATGGAACGGTTTGCCAACGGACAGATCTGGCTCAATTCCCCTACCAGATGACGCCCTCCCAGGCTGCGCGCCCTTAGCGGGGCGCGTAGCGGTCCCAGAGCTGGTTGAACTCCTTGAGGTAACTGGCCACCAACTGTGGATGGTCGATCACCAGCAGGTTTTCCTCGTTGCCGGTGCTGGCGCTACGGGTCCAGTTGAAACTGCCGTTGAGCAGGGTCCGGCCATCGAATACGGCGAACTTGTGGTGCATGTGAAACGGCGTGTCGTCGATCCGAACCGGCACGCCGGCCTCCCGTAGCGCAGCGATATCGCTGCCGACATCGAACTGCTTTTCACTGTCGCTGATCACCCGCACCACCACCCCACGCCTGTGGCAGGCGCGGATCTCGTCGCTCAGTTGATCATCGGAAATAGTGAACACGCAGATATCCAGCGAGCTGCGGGCCTGGCGACACAGGTCGCGGATCTTGCGTCGGCAGTCCTCGCCAGGGCTGAAGTGGGCGCTGGCCATGTCCCGCACCGGGGATGCGCAGGTATCCAGGGTCTTGACCACCTGCTCCAGCCATTTCAAGGCCGGCAGCACGTTGGCGCCGTCGGCCAGGCTCAGCTCGCGCACCAGGTCG
This sequence comes from Pseudomonas sp. NPDC089530, assembly GCF_050280705.1. Lineage (NCBI taxonomy): Bacteria > Pseudomonadati > Pseudomonadota > Gammaproteobacteria > Pseudomonadales > Pseudomonadaceae > Pseudomonas > Pseudomonas sp. NPDC089530. The sequence continues at coordinate 14,666 of NZ_JBNNVU010000055.1, forward strand.
AAGGCGCGGTTGCGCAGGTAACGCACCTGGTCAGCGCTGAGTTCGCTGCCCAGCTGGCGCAACTCGTCGCGTTCGTCATGGCTCAGTTTCAGGTCCAGCAGGCTGTCGCGCAGTTGCCGGTCCAGGTTGGCAAAATCCATCGGATGATCCTTGGGCATGCGCCGGCGAGCCGGCGCTTAAGGTTGGAAGTCCTCGAGGGTCGGCACATCACCATGGCTGAGCATGCGGCTCAGCTCATCGAGGCGCTTGGCGATATCGCCGATGCGCTGGTGATTGTGCAGATCGACATCGATCTTCTTGTGCATCACCTGGATCAGCGGCAGGAAACTGTTCTCCAACTGCTCGGACAGGTTCTCCAGCACCTCGCGCACGCCCTGCGGCTCCGCTGGCCGGGCCAGGCCGCGCACACCCTGGACCAGGTCGTGGAGCTGGGCCACCACCCGGGTGCCGACATCGCTGTCGCTGCCGCCCATGGAGCGGTTGCGCACGAAGTCGCGCTTGATCTGCTCCCAGCGCTGGCCCTGCTCCGGGCTCTGATTGCCGCGCAGCTCGGCGAGCTTGAGCAGGTTTTCCTCGGCGCCGGTGGTCAGCAGTTGGGACTCGCCCTGGTAGTGGTCGGCGATCAATTGCAGGAGCTCGGCGTCGTTCATCACCGCCGAGATCTTTTCCGCCATCTTGTTCATGTTGCGGTAGCTGCCCTGCAGCTTGAACGGCGGCTCGGTGCGGTACTGGTCGGCCTGGGCCGCGCTGGCGATGTACTGCTGGTTGACCCGCAGCACCACGTCACGCACCTGCATCAGGCGCTGCAGCGTGGTGGTGATCTCGTTGATCTCGGCGCCGCTGTAGCTGTGGCTCAGCTCGTTGCTGGAGAAGGCCCTGCCCTCGGCCTTGGCGACGAAGCGATAGACATCCGCCATGTCGCGGGTGGCCAGGGGCGCCAGCACCGGGTTGGAGGTCAGGCCGTTCTCGATGTAGCTCAGGGCGAAGGCCTCCTGCATGCCCCCCAGGGTGTCGCCGAGGTTATAGATATCGGCCCGGTTGGCCAGCATGTCGGGGATCTTGAATACCTCGCCGGACTCGGTGTACGGGTTGCCCGACATCACCACGCAGAACTTCTTGCCGCGCATGTCGTAGGTCTTGGTGCGCCCCTTCCACACGCCCTCGATGCGCCGGGTGCCGTCGCACAACGAGATGAATTTCTGCAGGAATTCCGGGTGGGTGTGCTGGATGTCGTCGACATAGAGCATCACGTTGTTGCCCATCTCCAGGGCCAGGTTGAGCTTCTCCAACTCCTGGCGCGAGGTGGCGTCCGGTGCCTGGGCCGGGTCCAGGGAGCGCACCTGGTGCCCCAGGGCCGGGCCGTTGATCTTCATGAAAATCAGGCCCAGGCGGTGGGCCACGTACTCCATCAGGGTGGTCTTGCCGTAGCCCGGTGGCGAAATCAGCATCAACAGGCCCATCAGGTCGGTGCGCTTGTTCTCGCCCACGGTGCCCATCTGCTTGGCCAGGTTGTCGCCGATAAAACCCAGGTACACATCGTTGATCAGCTTGTTGCGGACAAAGGAGCTCAGCGGCCGCGGCTTGAACTCGCTCAGGCGCAAGGCCGAACGTTCGCGGCCGATGATGCCCTGGCGCAGGCTCTGGTAGCGCTGCAGGCCAGGCAGGAACTGTTCGCGGTGGGTCCGCAGGCGGGCAAAAAAACCGTCCACGGTGAGAGACAGGCTGCGCTCCTGGATACGCGGGTGTTCGCCCATCAGGTTGTCGACCGCAAAGCGCAGGCCAACTTCGGTGATGCGCTTGGCAAAATCTTCTCGCAGCAGCGACAGGGCCACCGCCTCGGGCACGTAGTCGTGCCACTCGACGAACTCGCCCTCGGCGCACAGGGCCGACAGCCAGTTCCCGGTCAGCGCCCACTGTGCCGCAGGCCGCTCCACCAGGCGCGCCAGGGCCTGCTGGTAGTCGTCCCACATGCGCGCACCTTGCAGGCGCAGGGTCAGGGCTTCCTGCAGTTGCCTGGCGTATTTGCTGAAGGTGAATTCGATACGTTCCGCGGCCAGTTCCTGGACCAGGTACTCGGCGGCTTCCGGCAACAGATCCGCGGCCTGGGCAAAGGCCTGCTGCTGGTGCCAGTCGCGCAGGGCGGCGAGGATTTCCTCCTGCAGTTGCAAGAGCCCTTCCCGGCGACCGAAAAGTTGCTGGATATGCCGACTGGTGCGGGCCCGTTCCACCCATTGCCGGGGTTGCGGCTGCTCCTGCTGGCGGTCCCAGTAGAGGCCCGCAAAGGCCCGCGCCGCCGCGCCGAAACGCAACAGCCCGGCGCTGTCGCGCAGGGGCAGCAGTTGCGACAGAATGGCTGCCGCATCGTGATCGTGGATGCCCTTCTCGTAGCCCTCCTTGTAGCGCGGCGCGGCGAAGTCACGGATCACCCGGGCCAATTCGTCAGGGTGGCCCAACAGCGGCTTGAGGCTATCCAGGCTCAGGCCTTCCTCGCCCCGGTCGGCGGCATCCAGCACCTGTCCGGCCAGGTATTCGGCGCGGTACAGCTGCGGCGACTCCGACTCCAGGGCCACCTGCCAGAAGTCGCGCAGGGCTTCCAGCTCGGGGTCTTGCAGGGGTTCGAGAAAATCGGTGCCGGTCAGGTGCAGGTAGAGTTCGTCGCCCCGGGGCATCAGGGTCAGGTCCAGCTCCTGGGTGTTGACGCTGAAGCGATGGCGCGGCCCCAGCTTGATGACATTACCGCCCTCCTCGAACAGCTCGCTCTTGTCCCGCAGGGCGCGCACGGCCTGGTCCCGGGCGCCCTTGAGGCGCGCCTCGAGATCATCGGCCTTGACGCTGTCCTTGAGCTCGCGCAGGCGCTCGGCCAGCTCACGCAGCTTGAGAATCAGCGGGTCGGCGGCGAAGAACGCGTTGAGCTCCTCGGTCTGGGTGAACCTGGCGGTGCGCCGGCCGAGACTGTCGAGAATCCGCCGCGCCGCGTCCAGCAGGCCCTGGGCCTTGCGCTGGCGCTCGTCGAGCAGCGACTGCTTGTGGGCCTCGAAGGTTTCCAACAGCTCCTCGCGTTTGCCGAGGATGTCACCGAGGAACTGCTCATGGTCGCCGAAGCGGCTTTCCAGCTCCTCCAACTGCACCAGCAGCCGTGACAGCTGCTCGTCACAACGCTCGGGGTCCTGGGCCTGGGCCAGGGCATTGGTGATGCCCTGGCTGAAGAGTTTGAACTGGGCACCGAACTGCGCCACGGTCTCGGTCGAGCCCAACGCCTTGCGTCGTTGCTCGGCGCGGGCCTTGGCCTGGTTCAGGCGAGCGTAGATCTGCGAGACGGATTCGATGATCCGGGTACGCTGGGTGGCATCGTCTATCTGCAGCGAAGCCATCAGGCTGGACAGCATGTCCAGGTCGCCGGCCATGGCTTGCAGGGCAGCCAGGGGCTCGCCGAGCTGGGCCACGGTCTCGGCCTTCTGGGCCTGGGCGTCGAGGTTTTCCAGCTGAATGACGAAGGGTTGCAGGGCCTGCTCGCTGGCCAGGAAGGTCGCGGTGCCGGTGGCGGTACGCTCTTGGGCCTTGAGCAGTTCGGCCTCCATGGCGTCGATGCGGACCACGTCGATGTAGCGATAGTCGCGGATGGTCAGCAGCAGGCCGCGCTGGGCGGTGATGCCGTTCAGCGCATCGACGAAGCTCTGCACCTGGTCCCAGCTGTCCACCAGCAGGCCATCGAGCAGCGCTTTCTGCTTGGCCTCGGCGGCTACCATGGCCTGCTCCGACTGGCGGCGGATGCTCTCGACCTTCTCGTATTCGTCCAGCACCAGTTCCGAGGTGGCAGCCACCTCGCGCAACAGCGGTGCCAGGCCGTCGAGCTCGTCGCCGCCCAGCCAGTGGTACACATCGAACAGGCGCCGGGTGTTCTGGCACAGCAGCGAGTAGCGCTGGACCGAGACCGCCGGGGCGTCGATCTCGCGACACAAGTCATAGAGATCGGAAACGCTGCGCACCAGCTCGGCATTGCCGATCCGGCCGAGGAAACCGCTACGCGCCGGTTGCCGCGCGGCGTATTCCTCGGTGAAGAACGGGGTCTGCCAGACCTGCATCGGATGGACCCGGGTCGGCTCGTCGCCCTCGGCGGCGAAGATCACCATGCGCCCGTCTTCCAGGCGCGCATAACCATGGCCGAACAGCGGGTTCTGCAACTGGCGGTTGATCATGTTGTAGGTCAGCAGTACCGAGCGGCCCTGCTCCGGGTGGTAGAAGATGTACTGCACATCCTCACCGTTGGGCGAGCGCACCGAGCGCTTGAAGCGCATGCCTTCCATGGACTGCTCGAAGGTCTTGTACTCGCCGTTTTGCAGGTAGTAGCCACCTGGAAAGATGATCCCGTGGTCTTCCGGCAGTTGCACACAAGCCAGGCCAATGGCGTCGATGCGCTCCACCTGGCGGGTCAGGCTGTTGAACACCAGGTAGCGCCACTGTTCTTCGCGATACGGCAGCACCTTGAGCAGGATCAGGCTGCCCAGGCGGGCGAACTCGATCTGCGAGTCGTCCAGGGACTGGGTCTTGTCCAGCACCTCTTCGCGGTAGATGCCCAGGCCCGACTCAGTATTGTTCTCGACCTTGATGGTCAGGTCGCCGCCGATAGTTTCGACGAACACCGTGTCGAGGATATTCAGGTGCGGAAAACGCCCTTCCACCACTCGCTCACGGGTGGCTTTCGTCCATTCGAAATCGAAGGGCGCCGGCAGGGCAATATCCCGCTCGCCGCGGTTGTCGATGTAACGGACATCCCGGCCGTCCACCGAGATCGACCAGCGAAACACCCGCACATCGGTAACCCGCTCGCCGATCTGGAAACTCGCCAACAGCTTGCCGTCGCGGATCGCCAACTGCAGCAGGCGGGTGTTCTTGTAATAGGTATAGAGCTCGTTGAAATCGTTGAGGAAGCCCTGGGCAGCGAGGAAGCTGCCTTCCAGGGGCACGGGTTCGGCTTCGTAGCCTTCGCCCTCTTCCACCAGCCGGTAGAGGGAAAACACGTCGGCAACGCTGGTTTCCTTCTTCAGGCCGATAAATACGTTGTAACCGAACAACAGGCAGTCGCCGACCTGGACAATGTCCCGGGCGATGCAGTTGTTCTCGGTACGGATACGCACCCGCCCGACCACTTCCATGCGACTGTTGCCGAACTCGTCGAGACGCCTCCGGTTGAGACTATCGGTGGTGGCCCGCAGACGCTGGCCCTGGTCCAGCAGGCGCTTTTGCAGCACCTCATAGGCGCCGCCTTCGGCGACAGCCTTGTCCAATACGTCCTGTGGGGGAGTTGCGACTTGAGCGTCCGACATCGTGGCCTTCCTGGATCTACGGCGGTGTGCAAAAAAAGCGGGCTCCTGGAACCTGGAGCCCTATACCTGGAGCCCTATACCTGAAACCTGCAACCTGACACCCGTCCTGTTACCGCCAGGGGAAAAACGGCGGCGGCAGGATCGGGTGGGCCTGGTGAATCAGGTGTGGCCAGGCCTCTCAGGCTTCGGTGGACGGAGCGTCGACCTTGCGCGTGACAGCCGCGGCAGCCAGTTCGGCGGCTACGACCGGGGCGCTCTTGCCATTGAGCAGGCGTGCCAGGATGTCCTGGACCACCGGGCTCTTGCCCACCACGCCCTCGATGGCCTTGCCCACCGACAGCGACTTGGCAAAGGAGTTGAAGAAGTCGCCTTCGCCGCCGACGATCTCGATCTTGGCCTTGCCGAGGGCAGCGGACAGCACTTCGGCCTGCTCCTTGGCGATGTCCTTGTTGGCCGCGATGGCAGCCATCGCTTCCTCGAAGTTCTTCTCCAGTTGCATGCGGAACTCTTCGTGCTGACGAGCGCTATCGCTGAGGGAATCCAGGGCACCGAACTTCTTGCCAAGACCTTCGGCTTCAGCGTTCAGACGCTGCAGCAGCACTTCGGCTTCGGCCGAACCCAGGTCCTTGGTGGCCTTGGCCTTGGCCGAGCCCAGTTGCTCTTCGCCACGGGCCTGGGCTCCGAGCTTCTCTTCCATGACCTTGGCTTCCGCCAGGCCATCCTTCTCCTTGGCCGCGGCCTGGGCTTCCATGATCCGTGCGTCGGCCAGGCCTTTTTCCTGCTCGCCACGGGCTTCGGCAATCAACTGCTCGGTGCGTACGCGGGCTTGGGCCAGGCCTTCTTTTTCCTGGGCTGCGGCGGTGATTTCCAACACGCGGGCATCAGCCAGGCCGGGCGCGGCGCGCTCGGCTTCCAGGCCTTCGGCCAGGCGTTTCTTCGCCTCGGCCTGCTTGGCGGCGGCTTCCAGCTCGGCCTGGGCCAGGTTGTTGATCTCCACCGCCTTGTGCTTGGAGCGGGTTTCGTCGGCTTCGGCCTGTTTGACCTGGCGCACCAGATCCTGCTCGGCCTCGGCCTGGGCCTGGATCACCACCACTTGCTTGGCGCGCTCGGCCTCGGAGACCTCGCGCACTTCCTTGATCCGTTCTTCTTCCTGGGCCACGGTCTTCTCCACGGCGACCCGCTCGCGGATCACCGTGGCAATGTTCTTGCGTTGCTCTTCCAGGGCCTTTTCTTTCTCGATGCGTTGCAGCTCCACTTCGCGCTCGCGAGCCACCACTTCCAGATCCTTGGCGCGGGTGACTTTCTCCACCTCGATGACGACTGCCCGCTGGCGGTTCTGCTGGGCCACCTCGACTTCGCGCTGATGGTTCTCGGTACGTACGTCGATTTCCTGCTGGGCCTGGATCCGTGCCTGTTCGGCCTTCAGGCGCTCCTCTTCCTTGACCTTAGCAGTCTCGGCTTCCTCGCGGGCACGGATGGTTTCGATCTCGCGCTTCTGCCGCGCTTCGGCATCGGCCTGCTGACGTTCGAGGGACAGCGAGGCCTCGCGGGTTTCGACGTTCTTCTTCTGGATCGCCAGTTCCTGGTTGCGCTCCAGCTCGTTGGTGATGACGTTCTGCGCCGCAGTCAGCTCGGTGATCTTGCGGATACCCTCGGCGTCGAGAATGTTACTTGGATCCAGGGATTGCTTGGCTGTCTGTTCCAGGTAGTCGATGGCCACGTCTTCCAGCACATAGCCATTGAGGTCGTTGCCGATGATCTCGATGATCCGGTCACGGAAGTCCTGGCGATTTTCGAACAGCTGGACGAAGTCAAACTGCTTGCCCACGGTTTTCAGCGCTTCGGAGAACTTGGCGTTGAACAGTTCGTTGACCGCAGCGCGGTCGGAGGCTCGGTCGACGCCAATGGCCTTGGCCACCTTGAGCACGTCTTCCTGGGTTTCATTGACCCGCAGGTAGAAAGCCACGGTGATGTCCGCCCGCATGTTGTCGCGGCAGATCAGACCATCCTTGGCCCGACGGTCGACTTCCAGGGTGATCAGCGAGATACGCATGAACTCCTTGAGATGGATAACCGGGTACACCAGAGCGCCGGTGAAATGCACCTTGGGGATCGACGACATGTCGTTGACGATCAGCGCCGTGCCTTGAGGGACCTTGATGTAGAAGGCCTTGAACAGGGCCAGCAGGCCGAACACCACCAGAACGACAAGGCCGACCCCGAGCAGGATGGGCAGCAGCGACGGTAAACTCATGCAATCAATCTCCTTTGATTCTGAGGAAGCCCGGGCTCAGAGGCCGCGAAACTCATCCTCGGTAATGACCCGATAGGCGTGTTGCGCCTCCAGATACTCCAGTAACACGACGCGATCGCCGCGTTTGAAAGCTTGTGCCTCGTCGGCACGCACACGCAGGATCAGGCCCGCGCCGCCGTTCTCGAGCACGGCTTCGCCATGCTCCCGGGTGACTCTGCCGCTACGCACCACAGCGGTCTGCCCCAACACCGACTGGCTGCTGGTGGCTTCCATCTTGTGAAACAGTGGACGCAGCGGGCGGCAGATTGCCGCGCTGACGGGCGCCGCCAGGAACAGGGCGAACACCGCCAGCAGCAACCCCAGGGGATAACGCAGCCAGCCCAGGGCCAGATGGCTGAGCACATAGAGTTCGGCAAAATAGGTCAGGAACCAGCTGAAGAACATCAGCAGGGTCAGCACCAGGGTGACAGGCACCCCGTTGAGCTTGAACTTGATCAGTAGCCCGGCCAGGCCTTCGGTGGCCGAGCCGCCTTCGAGCAGCGAGTCGGCCTCGAAGTCCAGCAGGTCGACCTCGACCATGCCCAGCGCCACCACCGCCCAGTAGATCACTGCCAGGCACAGCATGAAGCTGAACACCACCGTGGGGAACGACAATACTGTTTGCAGGAAAATTTCCATTGCTTTCCTATCCCTGAAAATGCCGGACAAGGCCAACCGGCCCAGCCCTTACAACAATGGTGAATCAGGACTTGCCACGGTCCTTGAGGCGCGCCAGCACGCTGTCCGCGCTGGTGTCGTTGGCGACTATCCCGGCCTCACGCAACTCGGCATCCAGAGCCTTGAGAGCATAGCTTTTCAGAAAGCCGGAGTTACCCGCTCCTCGAGAAACATCGAACGGCATCACGAGGCACAGATACCCGTCTGTGATCGCCGCTTTCTCAAGCGGCGCCATTAAACCCCTTGGTAGTGATAATGAGAAGCTCGACTGCTCCGAACAGGTCGCAGAAATAATAGAGAAAGGCCGCGGCCAAGTCCTGCCTTAATGGCGATCAATGGTCTAGGCTAGACGGATTTTCCTGCCCAGCGGATACCCCATGAACAGCCCCAGCAAACCCCTCGCCGGATTGAAAGTGATAGAACTCGGCACCCTGATCGCCGGCCCGTTCGCCTCGCGTATCTGCGCCGAATTCGGTGCCGAGGTGGTCAAGGTCGAATCGCCGGATGGCGGCGACCCGCTGCGCAAGTGGCGCAAGCTGTATGAAGGCACCTCGCTGTGGTGGTTCGTCCAGGCGCGCAACAAGAAGTCCCTGACCCTGAACCTCAAGCACCCGGACGGCCTGGAGGTGCTGAAGAAGCTGCTGGCGGAAGCCGACATCCTGATCGAGAACTTCCGCCCCGGGGTCCTGGAGAAACTCGGCCTGGGCTGGGACACCCTGCACGCCCTGAACCCCAAGCTGGTGATGGTGCGCCTGTCGGGCTTCGGCCAGACCGGGCCGATGAAGGACCAGCCCGGTTTCGGCGCAGTGGGCGAATCCATGGGCGGGCTGCGTTACATCACCGGTTTCGAGGACCGCCCGCCGGTGCGCACCGGCATTTCCATCGGCGACTCGATTGCCGCCCTCTGGGGCGTGATCGGCGCGCTGATGGCCCTGCGGCACCGCGAGGTCAACGGCGGCCAGGGCCAGGTGGTGGACGTGGCGCTGTACGAAGCGATCTTCGCCATGATGGAAAGCATGGTCCCGGAGTTCGACGTCTTCGGCTTCATCCGCGAACGCACCGGCAACATCATGCCCGGCATCACCCCCTCCTCCATCCACACCAGCGCCGATGGCAAGCATGTGCAGATCGGCGCCAACGGCGATGCGATCTTCAAGCGCTTCATGCAGGTGATCGGGCGCGACGACCTGGCCAACGACCCGGCCCTGGCCAGCAACGATGGCCGCGACAGCCGCCGCGACGAGCTGTACGGAGTCATCGATCGCTGGGTCAATTCCCTGCCGCTGGAGCGCGTGCTCGAATTGCTGAACCAGGCGGAAGTCCCCGCCAGCCGGATCTTCAGCGCCGAGGACATGTTCAGCGACCCGCAGTTCCTCGCCCGGGAAATGTTCCTCCAGGCCCGACTGCCGGACGGCAAGCCATTCAAGATGCCGGGAATCGTGCCGAAACTCTCGGAAACGCCAGGTTCGTCCGAATGGGTCGGCCCCGCGCTCGGCGAGCACAATGCCCAGGTACTGGGCGACCTGGGCTACAGCCCCCGACAGATCGAGGCTTTGCGTGACGGCGGTGCGATCTGACTTAGGACACAATTTCCTGGTAATGACGGTTTTATCGACAAGATTCAGCGGCCTGCTGTCGCTGCTGCTGGTGCTGGTGCTCGCGATCTGGTCACCGCTCAGCCAGGCCAGGGAGACCCTGATCTGGGTGGTGCGCGACCTGCCGCCCATGACGATCTCCGAAGGCCCGCAGAAAGGCCGGGGGGTGATCGACCAGGCCTTGCCCACGCTGATGGCCAGCCTGCCGGAGTACGACCACCAGACCGTCTACGTCAACCGCGCCCGGGGCATGCAGATGCTCCGGGAACTGCCCTTCGTCTGCGATCCGGCGCTGGTGTTCACCCCGCAGCGGGGCCAGTGGCTGGCCTTTTCCATCACCAGCTTCCGGGTGTTCAGCAACGGCCTGGCCGTGCGCCGCCAGGACCGCCCCGGCCTGCTGCCGTTCATCCACGACGGCCAGATCGACTTGAGCGCGCTGCTGGCCAGCGCCTTGCACAACGTGGGGGTGGTGGGCGAGCGCAGTTATGGCCAGCAGATCGACAGCCTGCTCAAACAGGCACCGCCCGGCACGCTGATCGCCCATTACGGCAACAGCGCCATCGGCAACCTGCTGCAGATGCAACACCACGGGCGCCTCAATGCCCTGCTCGGCTACCAGTCGGAGATTCGCTTCCTGGCGCGCCAGCAGGGCATCGATCCGGACAGCCTGGTGTTCTACCCGATCCAGGGCATGCCCAGGTACCAATCGGTGCACGTCGGCTGCTCGAACACGCCCCAGGGCCGACGAGCCGTGGAACGCATCAACCGGGCGTTGCTCGAGCTGCGCCCGGACACCCTGCTGGAGCTCTATGCGCAATGGCTGGAGCCGTCACAGCGCGAGCAATACCGCAGCGATTCCCAGGCGTTTTTCCGCGATACACCGCAGCACTGAAAAACAGCAGGCAAAAAGAAACCCCGAGTCGTGGGAAGACAACCCGGGGTTAAACGTGGTCTGGAACCAGACCCGTGCGACAGGCGACGAACACCGGAGCACAATGCTCGATCCTGTTACCCAGGGTCTGACGGCTGGCCAACGGCTAAGGTTCCCGAAAAAATTCCGTCAGCGGGCGCTCTCGAATGCCTTCTCCCGGGCCACATTGCGCAAGGCGGCAATGACACAGGGCTCCAGGCGGCCTTCGGCAATCAGGACATCGCGATGCAGACCGTCGACGACATCGGTCAGCAGGCGCTTGTCGGTCAACTGGGCCTGGCTGAACTCACGTTCGACCACTATGGCCCCCAGGGCATTCTTCAGGGTCACCAGACATTCACCCTGCGTGCGCGGGGTCAGGGTTACCTGATACGGGCTCAAAGCTTCACCCAACAATAGGCTGATACTTTCCATCTCGATCACCACTCAATCGCTCGAATTAAGGCTCGTATGTACGAATGCCGGTAGCTTTCTGACATTCAAGTGACTATCGCCCAGAGAAGAAAGTTCGCAACCGCTGCCGGTTGCCGACCTGAGTCGATCCAGCATGCCCGCAAAAGATGACAGATAAAAAACACTCCATATCAGACTAGAATCGGCTGGCCATGGGGGCCGCCCCACGAGTGGTTTGCAAAGCCCGACGCGCACTGTCGCCCGATTTAGGGCCTGTGCGAAATGCTGCCTTGTCACCGGAGCGACTCTTGAACCCGACGTCCAAGCAACAACTGAAAATCGTCCTGGCCGACGATCACCCGATCTTTCTCATCGGTTTGCGCGCTGTCCTGGAGCGCGACGAGCACCTGGAGATCGTCGGCGAAGCCAGCTCTCCCACCGAGCTCGGCGAGCTGCTGCAAAGCCGCCCGTGCGACCTGCTGGTCACCGACTTCATGATGCCCGGGGAGCAGCAGAACGACGGCCTGCGCCTGATCGAGCAGGTGCGCCGGCACCATCCGCAACTGCCAGTGGTGGTGGTGACCATGCTCAACAATGCCGGGCTGTTCCGCTCAATTCTCGACCTGGGCGTCATGGGCCTGCTGAGCAAGGCCAGCCTGGCCGATGAACTGCCCGCGGCAATCGCCCATGCGCGGCGTGGCCAGGTGTTCGTCGCCCAGGCCATCCGGCAACTGCTCAGCCTGGCGGGCGAGGTCGGCCCGGACCGCCTGCTGTCCGGGGAACAACTGTCGCCCCGGGAACTGGAGGTCATCCGCCTGCTGGCAGCCGGAATGACAGTCGGGGAAATCGCCGCCCGGCTCAGCCGCAGCAAAAAGACCGTCAGCACCCAGAAGGTCAGCGCGATGCGCAAGCTCGGCCTATCCAGCGCCGCAGCCCTGTACATCTACGTACAGGAACACGGGCTCGCCTGACTCCGGGCTCAGCCCGCCGCCTTATCGAAGTCGTCACACAAGCGCTGGGCGATCCATTGCCGCACCTCGACCGCGCTCATGGGCTCGGCGATAAAACAGCCTTGCAGGCGCGCCTGCCCCAACTTGTTGGCCGCCTGGTAGTCGGCGGCGCTCTCGATCCCGGCCAGCACCACCCCCAGGGACATGCGCTGGGCCATGCTCATGGCTCCCGCCACCACCGCCGCCTTGCGCTCGTCGTCGGCCAGCCCGCACACGAAGGCCGGAGGGATCTTCAGCTCGGTGAAGGGCAACTCCAGCAGACGCTGCAGGCTGGTGCCGCCAGTGCCGAAGTCGCCAATGGACAGCTTGCAGCCGATCAGGCGCAGGCGCAGCAGAGCCTCCACATGGGCGGTATCGGTCTGCAGTTCGGTGGTCTCGACCAGTTCCAGGGTCAGCAGGCGCGCCGGCACCTCGAAACGGCGCAACAGGGCTTCCAGCTGGCGCGAGAAGTTCGGCAACTCCAGCATGCCCACCGGGATGTTCACCGCGATGGCCAGGGAGCGGCCCATGACCAGGCGCACACCGGCCGACAGCTGCAGGGCCTGCTCCAGCATCAGCCAGGTGAAGGCCTCTTGCAGCCCGGCGGACTCGATGACCGGCAGGAACTCGGCGGGCAGCATCAGGCCATGTTCCGGGTGCTGCCAGCGCGCCAGCGCCTCGACGCCCTGGACTTCACCGCTCTGGCCGACCACCGGCTGAAAATACGCGACGCCGTGGCGCCCTACCGCCGCCTGCCCCTCCTCGGCGCTTGGCGCCTGCGCCTGGAACACATCCAGCGCCAGGGTTTCCCGGACCTGGGCCAGCGACAGGGCCTGCGGGCCGGGTTCGAAACACTGCTGGTACAGGTTCAGCAGCTCGTTGACCAGGGTCACCGAGGCCGGCTTGGGCAAACATCCCAGCACTTTCAGGCCCTGCTCCCGGGCCATGGCCGCAGCGCCTTCGCGGACATCCGCCTGGGCATCGCTGAGGATGATCAGCGCCTTCGCCCGCTGCTCCCGGGCCAGGTAACGGATCAGTTCCAGGCCGTCGGCCTGCTCCAGGTACAGATCGCAGATGGCGATATCCACCGGCCCCTTGCTGTCCAGGGATTGCCGGGCGGCGGCAACGCTTTCGGCGTTCAACACGTTGAACACGCCATTGGCGTTGAGCATCTGGTGCAGGGCCATCAGCTGGAACGAATTGTCTTCAAGAACGAGCACTTTCAATCTGTGCATGAAACGACCTCCGGTACGGCAAGCGCAGCGAGAATCCGCAGCGGGACGCTACGTTATTCAGAAAGTTCTCAGCACCCCATAAGACAAGTCCTAATCCCCCAGATACGGCTCGATATCCTCGCGCAAGCCACCGATGGCGACCTTGAGCCGCAGCCAGTGCGGCGCCAGTTCTTCCGTGGCCCGGGAGCGCACCACGGCTTCCAGGTCCAGGCAGACCTGGGCCAGTGGCAGTGCGTCGATCAGGCAGCACACCCCTTTCAGGCGGTGGGTAGAGGCGCCGATACGGTCCCAGTCCCACGCCAGCACCGCCGACTCCAGGGCGGTCCGTTCCTGGGCCAGGTTGTTCCACAGCTCGCGCAGCATGCGTTGCAGGACCGGCTCGTCCGCCTGGGTCATGGTGCGCAGGGTCTGGATATCGAAGGACGGCGGCGGCAGGAAGCGCGCCAGCACCTGGGCCAGGCGGTCCAGGGTCACCGGCTTGACCAGCAGCTCATCCATGCCGGCCTGGGCACAGCGCTGCTGCTCATCCTCGAAGGCATTGGCCGTGCAGCCGATCAGCGGGCAGGCGCTGCGCCCTTCCCGGGCCTCGATCTGGCGTATCGCCTCGCTGAGCTGATAACCGCTCATGCCCGGCATCTGGCAGTCGGTCAGCACCAGGTCGAAGGCCTCGCCCTGCCAGCGCGCCAGCGCCGCTTCGGCGCTGTCGAGCGCCACCACCTTGTGCCCGAGGAACATCAGTTGCTGGCTGAGCACCATGCGATTGGCCCGCAGGTCGTCCACCACCAGCACCGCCATGCGCCGACTCTGGGGGCGCTCGGCAGCCAGTGGCGGCGCCTGGCTGAAGTCCCCGGTCACCTGTTCCGGGTAGAGTTCGAGGGTCACGGTGGTGCCGATGCCGGGTTCGCTGTGCAGTCGGATGCGCCCGCCCATCAGTTCCACCAACTGCTTGCAGATGCTCAGGCCCAGGCCGGTTCCGCCCGGCTCCGCCGCCGTCTGCACATGGGCCTGGATAAAGGGGTCGAACAGCCGCGCCTGCTGCTCCAGGCTGATGCCCGGCCCGCTGTCGGCGACACTGATGCACAAGCGATCGACGCCCTGTTCATCGGCCTGGCGTTCGACGGACATCCGCACTTCGCCAGCCTGAGTGAACTTCAGGGCATTGCTCAACAGGTTGTGCAGCACCTGGCGCAGACGCAACGGGTCGAGCCAGTAGAACCCCTCTGCCGCCCTGTCGAAGGCCAGGGTCAGGTGCAGCCCCTTGCCGCGCGCGGTGGCGTCGAACAGTTGCAGGATGTCGTCGAAGAAGCCGCGCAGGGCCACGGTTTGCGGCGCCAGCTGCATGTGCCCGGCCTCGATCTTGGCCAGGTCGAGGTTGTCGCCCACCAGGCCGATCAGCTCCTGCGCCGACTGATAGGCCACGCGCAACGCATCCGAAAACGGCAGGCCGCGCAGCTGCGCCTGTTCCTTTTCCAGCTCCAGCAAACCGATGATGGCGTTCATCGGCGTGCGGATCTCGTGGCTCATGGTCGAGAGAAAGGCGCTTTTCGCGTAGTTCGCCTGGTCCGCCGCGCGCCGTGCCTCCAGCAATTGTTCCTCGAGGCGCTTGCGCTCGGTGATGTCGATCCAGCCCCCCAACAGGCCCTGCAACTCACCCTGGGCACTGTAGAACGGCACCGTCCATTGATAGACCTGCACCGGGCCCCTTCTGGACTCGATCTGGCGATCGACGAACACCGGCTCCTGGGACTCCAGTTGCGCCATGAGTTCGAGGTGCAACTGCCTGGCCGTGGCTTGCGGCAACACATCCAGCTCGGTCAGGCGGCGCCCCCGGACGTCCTCCAGGCGCATGCCGGTCTGGGTCTCATAGCTCTTGTTGCAGGTGATCAGGCGCCCGTCCAGGTCGCGGACGAATATCGGGTTGGGGATACCGTCGAGCAAAGCGCGCTTGAACGCCAACTGGTCGTTGAGCCGGCGCTCGGCTTGCAGCCGCTGGCGGATCTGCGCCTTGAGCCGGGTGCTCCAGGCCAGGGACAGCAGACCGAACAGAATGGCGGTGAAGGTGGCCCAGTAGATCCACATCGGCACCCGCTGCCACATGGGCACCGGCACCGGGGTCACCCCCAGCCATTTCAGGCGAATGGCGCCCAGCTCGGCCACCGGGAAGGCTTCCAGGGCCTTGTTGAGGATACTCAGCAGTTCGGGCTGGTCCCGGCGCACCGACAACTGGTCCGCCGCCCACAGGCCCTCGACGCTACGGCCGATGCGCAGCCCGTCCTCCGGATAGCCCTGTACCTCGACCTCGTTCTGGATAGTGGCGTCGGCCTCGCCGCTGGCCACCAGGGCGCGCGCCTCGGCGTAGGTAGCCACCGAACGCAACCGGATCTGCGGATGGTTTTGCCGAATGTAGCCTTCCAGCGCGTGCTTGGCCGGCAGCGCCAGCACCTTGCCCGCCAATTGCTTGAGGGTATCGACCTGGACGTCGTCGGCGCGGACCACGAACACCCAGGCCGCACCGCCAAAGGTATGGGTGAACTCCAGGAAGCCGCAGCGCTCGTCGTTGGCCGACAAGGTGCTGTTCATCTGCGCCCGGCCCTTGAGCAGCAGGTCCAGGGTATGGGCCGTGGAGAAGGTTTCCTCCTGGACGAACTGCAGGCCGGTCATGCGCGAAATCCGGTTGAGCAGGTCGATATTCAGCCCGACCCACTGCCCGTCCTTGTCCTTGAACATGTAAGGGGGGAACTGCTGGGACGCCACCACCACGTGCTGGTGTTCAAGCAACCAGGCGCGCTCCTTCTGGCTCAGCTCGATCCGCTCGTCGCTGGTACTGGCGCCCAGTCCGGTGGTCCAGCGGGCGAGGATCTCCCGGCGGGTGGAGTCGTCGATGCTCCCCAGCGCCCGTTCGATCATGCGCCCCAGCAGCGGGTCGCTCTGGCGCGTGGCGAAGGCGAAACCTACTGGCGGCAGACGGCTTTCCGTGCGGATCTGCAAGCCCAGGTAAGGGCGCAGCGCCTGGTAGGCGCGCACTATCACCTCGTTGCCGATAAAGGCATCCACATCCCCCTGATTCAGGGCTTCCAGGCCGCTGTACAGATTGGGCGACAGCATGAGCCGGCTCTGGGGATAAGCCTCGTGGGCGATCTTCGCGTTGGCATAGCCCTCCACCAGCACCACCTTCTTGCCGGCCAGGTCCTCGGGGGTCTCGGCTTCGTCCCGGCGCACCACCACGACCGCCCGGTCGGGCATGTAGTCGCTGGAAAAGTGCAGCCCGGCGACCCCACGCTCGTAGCCGTTGGCGCTGGTCAGAATGTCGATCACCCCCGTGCGCAGCGCCTCCACCGCCTGCTCGCGCTCGGAGAACCCCAGGACCTCCAGGGACACCCCCAGGCGCTCGCCGACCAGGCTCAGGTAGTCGGCGCTGATACCCTGGTAACGGTTGCGATCGCGAGTGATATCGATCGGCTGGTAGTCATCGATCGAAATGCCCGCCTTCAACTGGCCGCGGCCCGCCAGCCACTGGCGTTCGGCCGGCACCAGGAGCAGCGGTGGCAGTTCGACGAAGGCCGGCACCAGTTTGAAGGGCAGGTTCTGCGCCGCCTCGAGGCACGGGGCCGACAGCAGCATCGTCAAAACCAGCAGTGAACGGAAAACCGGGCGCAGTAACATAAGCATCCTGTGAATGAGCCTCCCTGCGTCGCGGCCCTGTCCTTGAGCCCTGTTCTTGAAGGCGCGCCGCGAAAACAGCCTGTGCATGAAAAGACAAAGCCCGTCAGAGACGGGCCTTGTGATCGATCGGCGTCACTCGATCAAAGCGGTTTGCCGCGATTGCCGTGCTGGCTGACAAAGGCCTGGACCGCCTTCAGGTCGTTGGCCAGGACGGTGCAACGCTCTTCGCGCTCGAACAGGTCGGACAGGTGCGCCGGCAATGCCAGGGCCTTGCCGACACCGGCCTGCTCCACCGCGTCCGGGAACTTCACCGGATGCGCGGTGCCCAGCACCACCATCGGGATGTCCAGACTGCGACGGCATTCGCGGGCGGCCTTCACCCCGATTGCGGTGTGCGGGTCCAGCACCTCGCCGGTCTGGGCGAAGACATCGGCGATGGTCTCGCAGGTCTGCGCATCGTCCACGGCCAGGGAGTCGAACAGCTTGCGGGCTTCGGTCCAGCGCTCCTGCTCGACGCTGAAGCCGCCGCCTTGCTTGAAGGTTTCCATCAGCTCGGCCAGGGCGGCGCCGTTACGGCCGTGCAGATCGAACAGCAGGCGTTCGAAGTTCGACGAGACCATGATGTCCATCGACGGCGACAGGGTCGCGTGCAGGGTTTCCTTGACGTACTGGTTGCCGCTCATGAAGCGGTGCAGGATGTCATTGCGGTTGGTGGCGACGATCAGCTGGTTGATCGGCAGGCCCATGTTGCGCGCCAGGTAACCGGCGAAGATATCGCCGAAGTTGCCGGTCGGCACCGAGAACGCCACCGAACGCGCCGGACCGCCCAGTTGCAGGGCCGCGTGGAAGTAGTAGACGATCTGGGCCATGATCCGCGCCCAGTTGATCGAGTTCACCGCCACCAGGCGCGTGCCCTTGAGGAAACCCTGGTCGGCGAAGCTGGCCTTGACCATTTCCTGGCAGTCGTCGAAGTTGCCTTCGATGGCAATGTTGTGGATGTTCTCGCCGAGAATAGTGGTCATCTGCCGGCGCTGCACTTCGGACACGCGGTTGTGCGGGTGCAGGATGAAGATATCGACGTTGTCGCAACGCTTGCAGCCTTCGATGGCCGCCGAACCGGTGTCACCGGAGGTGGCGCCGATGATCACCACGCGCTCGCCGCGCTTCTCCAGCACGTAGTCCAGCAGGCGACCCAGCAGTTGCAGGGCGAAGTCCTTGAACGCCAGGGTCGGGCCGTGGAACAGCTCCAGCACCCATTCGTTGCCGTTCAGCTGGCGCAGCGGGGCAATGGCGTTGTGGGAAAACGCGCCGTAGGTTTCTTCGAGGATTTTCTTGAAGTCGGCATCCGGAATGCTGCCGGTGACGAACGGGCGCATCACCCGGAACGCCAGCTCGTGGTACGGCAGGCCGGCCCAGGAAGCGATTTCTTCCTGGGTGAAACGTGGCAGGTTTTCCGGCACGTACAGGCCGCCGTCGCTGGCCAGGCCGGCCAGCAGGACATCTTCGAAATTCAGGGCCGGTGCCTGGCCGCGGGTGCTGATGTAACGCATGACTGGCTCCTTAAAAAGAGTTCTCAGGCAGGAGCCGCCGGGGCTCCTGCAACGACACGGATTAGTTCAGGTGCTCGACGCGGATCCGCACGACGGGGCCGTCCACGCCCTGCAGGGCTTCCAGGGCGGTGATCGCATCGTTGATGCGCTGTTCCACCACCCGGTGGGTCAGCAGGATCATCGGCACCAGGCCGTCGTGTTCCTCGACCTCTTTCTGCATGATCGATTCGATGTTGATGCCGCGCTCCGAGAGGATGCTCGCCACCTGGGCCAGCACGCCCGGATGATCCTTGGCCTGGATCCGCAGGTAGTAGGCGCTTTCGCAGGCCTCGATCGGCAGGATCGGGTGCGCCGACAGCGAGTCCGGCTGGAACGCCAGGTGCGGCACACGGTTCTCCGGGTCACTGGTCATGGCGCGAACCACGTCCACCAGGTCGGCGATCACCGACGAAGCGGTCGGCTCCATGCCGGCGCCGGCGCCGTAGAACAGGGTGGAACCGGCAGCATCGCCGTTGACCATCACCGCGTTCATCACCCCGTTGACGTTGGCGATCAGGCGGTCGGCCGGGATCAGCGTCGGGTGCACCCGCAGTTCGAAGCCGGCCTCGGTGCGGCGCGCCACGCCCAGGTGCTTGATGCGGTAGCCCAGGGCCTCGGCGTAGTTCACGTCGGCGGTGGTCAGCTTGGTGATGCCTTCGGTGTAGGCCTTGTCGAACTGCAGCGGGATGCCGAAGGCGATGGACGCCAGGATGGTCAGCTTGTGCGCCGCGTCGATGCCTTCGACGTCGAAGGTCGGGTCGGCTTCGGCGTAACCCAGGGCCTGGGCCTCGGCCAGCACGTCCTCGAAGGTGCGGCCCTTCTCGCGCATTTCGGTGAGGATGAAGTTGCCCGTACCGTTGATGATGCCGGCCAGCCAGTTGATCCGGTTGGCCGACAGGCCTTCGCGGATCGCCTTGATGACCGGGATGCCGCCAGCCACGGCGGCCTCGAACGCCACGATCACGCCCTTCTCACGGGCCTTGGCGAAGATTTCGTTACCGTGTACCGCGATAAGCGCCTTGTTGGCGGTGACCACATGCTTGCCATGCTCGATAGCCTTGAGTACCAGCTCGCGGGCAACGGTATAGCCGCCCATCAGCTCTATGACGATGTCGATCTCAGGGTTCGTGGCCACTTCGAACACATCGTTGGTAATCGCAATACCGGTCGTGTGGTACTGAGGCTTTGGCGTGCGCATTGGCATTTTTGCCCCTTCGATTCCACGCCCGGCACGACGAGCAATTTCCTCGGCGTTGCGCTGAAGTACATTGAAGGTACCGCCACCGACGGTACCCAGCCCACAGATGCCCACTTTGACCGGATTCACTCTGAACTCCCCATGAAACGGCCGACACTAGGTCGGCCGTGGAAAACAGCCGCAAACCACACGGCTCTCTATTAATGGCACGGCGGCCACAACCGCCGCGCCATGGTCGTCAAAGTCTCGACGACGCAGGATTATTTCGCGCCCAGCGCCAGTTTGGCGACTTGTGGCGCAGGCTGGTAGCCCGGAATCACTTGGCCGTCGGCCAAAACGATGGCCGGCGTACCGTTCACACCGATCGACTGGCCCAGGGCGAACTGCTTGGAAACCGGGTTGGCGCATTTGGCCGCCTTGATCTCCTTGCCATCGACCATCTTGTCCATGGCCGCTTTCTTGTCGGCCGAGCACCAGACCGCCTGCAACTGCTCGTCGCCCGGCGAGCCCAGGCCCTGACGCGGGAAGGCGACGTAACGCACTTCCACGCCCATCTTGTTCAGTTCGGGCACTTCGGCGTGCAGCTTGTGGCAGTACGGGCAGGTGGTGTCGGTGAAGACGGTGATGTGGGTCTTGGTTTCGCCGACGGCGGGATAGACCACGGTTTCAGCCACCGGAATGCCATTGATCAGCTTGGCGATGCCCTGGCGCTCGGTCTTTTCGGTCAGGTTGACCGGCTTGCCGTCCTTGAGCTGGAACAGGTAGCCCTGCATCACGAACTGGCCATCGGCGCTGGCGTACAGCACGCGGCTACCCTTGAGCTTGACTTCATACAGGCCCGGCAGCGGGCTGGCGCTGATGCTTTCTACCGGGACTTCGAGTTGCAGGCCCTGAAGGCTCTGGCGAATCGCTTTTTCGGCGGCGTCATCGGCCATGACAAAGGTACTGACCAACGCAATGGCTGCGGCGGCGAAAATCTGGGTCACGCGCATGGGAACTCCTGGAGGCGGACAAATGGGACGGTCAGAACGCCCGTACTTGGAACACCGGGTCGTAACGGCCCACTCTGTAAACCGGCAAAGCCTATCACATAAGGCCCACCTGGCGGGCTCCCGCTGAACCAAGCCCGTTTACCGATGCCCGGATAGCCGTTGCCGGCTATACATCAACCGCGCGGATGGTGCTTGGCATGCAAATCCTGCAGGCGGGCACGGGCGACATGGGTGTAGATCTGGGTGGTCGACAGGTCGCTGTGGCCGAGCAGCATCTGCACCACCCGCAGGTCGGCGCCGTGGTTCAGCAAATGGGTGGCGAAAGCGTGTCGCAGGGTGTGCGGCGACAGCGACTTGCCGATTCCGGCGACCTTGGCCTGATGCTTGATCCGGTGCCAGAAGGTCTGGCGGGTCATCTGCTCGCCGCGCAGGCTGGGGAACAACACATCGCTGGGCCGCCCGCCGAGCAGTTCGCCACGGCCATCGCGCATGTAGCGCTCGACCCAGACGATCGCTTCCTCGCCCATCGGCACCAGGCGTTCCTTGCTGCCCTTGCCCATCACCCGCAGCACGCCCTGGCGCAGGTTGACCTGTTCCAGGGTCAGGCTGACCAGCTCGGTGACCCGCAGGCCGCAGGCGTACAGGACTTCGAGCATGGCGCGATCGCGCTGGCCAATGGCCTCGCTCAGGTCGGGAGCCGCCAGCAGGGCCTCGACATCGGCTTCCGACAGGGACTTGGGCAATGGCCGCCCCAACTGCGGCATGTCGACTTGCAGGGTGGGATCGACGGCGATCAGTTTTTCCCGCAGCAGGTAACGGTAGAACCCCCGCAGCCCGGAGAGAAAACGCGCCGTCGAACGGGGTTTGTAGGCTTGCTCGACCCGCCAGGCCAGGTGGTCGAGGATCAGCTCGCGGCCGGCGCCCGGCAGTTCCAGCCCCTGCTCCTGCAGCCAGCCGTTGAACAGCGCCAGGTCACTGCGATACGCCTCCCGGGTGTTGTCCGAAAGGCCCTTCTCCAGCCAGAGCGCATCGAGGAAACGGTCTATCAGGGGATGGTCGATGGCAGGCATAAATACTCGAAAGGCGCGGCCTTGGGGGCACGCTGAAAAATAGAGAACCGGGCAGAGGTCGCCAGTCTTTCATAGCCCGCTACTTCTAGGAAAGGGAGCGGGCTTGCTTGCGATCGATCCTGCCTCAGGCTGCAAACCCGGGCAGCACCGGCACCGGGCGCTTGTCGTCATCGATGGCGACAAAACTGAACAGGCCGTGAATGGCCTTTTCCCGCCCATCGCAGCTCATGCTCTCGACGAAGACTTCGACCTCGACCTTGAGGCTGGTGTTGCCGACCTTCACTACCCGCCCTACCAACTCGACGATGGAGCCCGCGGCAATCGGGTGGTTGAAGTCGATCCGGTCGGTGGACACGGTGACCAGCGGCAACCGGCAGAAGCGGGTCGCGGCGATGAACGACACTTCGTCCATCCAGGCCAGCGCGGTGCCGCCGAACAGGGTGTTGTGGTGGTTGGTGGTCGACGGGAACACCGCCTTGGTCACGCGGGTGACCGACAGCTCGGTCCGGCGCTGGATTTCTTGCTCGCGGGGGCTCATGGTTCTACTGCCTGAAACACAATTCGGGGATAAATGACCGGCAACAAAAAAGCAGCCCGTAGGCTGCTTTTTTCTGCATCGGAAGCTGGACTCAGGCCAGTTTTTCCTTGATGCGAGCTGCTTTACCCGACAGGTCGCGCAGGTAGTACAGCTTGGCTTTACGTACGTCGCCGCGACGCTTGACAGCCATGCTGTCGATCTGCGGGCTGTAGGTCTGGAAAGTACGCTCTACGCCAACACCGTTGGAGATTTTACGAACGGTGAATGCACTGTTCACTCCTGGCATTGATCACGTCGTGAAGGCCCATGAGCACAAGAGGGCGACAATCGATCAGCATGACGCGTATCGTTTTTTTGTGGTCTG